>NZ_QPEL01000083.1:0-43868 GCF_008368965.1 Bacillus sp. AY2-1
TCAGTGGGGGATGAACAAAATCTGCACTTTATAGAATTCATATGAGATTTATATTTCTAATTCAATTTGCATAAGGAGTGTGTGAAATGAATCGCGAAAAAAGTTCTTTATATGAAGAAAAATCCGAGCATTATTATAATGCAGCGAATCCGAATTTATTAAAGCATATAAAAAAGGAATGGAAAGAAGTTCTTGATATTGGTTGCTCGAGCGGTACATTGGGAGCAGCGATTAAAGAAAATGGTACACGTGTATCAGGAATCGAGGCATTTCCAGAGGCTGCAGAAAAAGCGAAAGAAAGACTAGATCATGTTATTTTAGGGGATATAGAAAAAATAGATCTTCCTTATGAGGAGGAGCAATTTGATTGCATCCTATTTGGAGATGTATTAGAGCATTTATTTGATCCGTGGGCTGTGATTGAAAAGGTTAAGCCATATATAAAGCAAAATGGTGTGATTTTAGCAAGTATACCAAACGTTGCTCATATTTCAGTATTAGCTCCCTTACTTGCCGGAAATTGGACGTATACAGAATATGGTTTATTAGATAAAACACATATTCGTTTCTTTACATTTAATGAAATGCTAAGAATGTTTTTAAAAGCAGGATATGTTATTAGTAAAGTAGATCGTGTATATGTTGATCATAAAATGTATGAACCACTTATTGAGGAGTTATATGGAATTTGTAAAAAATATCGTCTTGGAAGTGGCTTCATGGCTGAGACAGTTGTATTTCAGTATATTATTGAAGCTGAAAAATCACAATTATGAGTGCTGCAGACAAAACAATATTATTTGTTACATGTATAAATGATCGGAAATTGTATGCAAACTGCGTGCGACATATATTGCAATTGTTAGTACCACCAGGGTATATTGTCCAATTTATGCCGATTCGAAATGCGAAAAGTATGACGAGTGGATACAATCAAGCCATTTCGCATCCAGCGAAGTATAAAGTGTATTTACATCAAGATGTTTTTATTATAAATAGAGCTTTTTTATACGGATTACTTCAATTATTTGAGGAACATGAACACCTTGGTATGATTGGGATGGTTGGAGCGCAATATGTTCCTCCAACTGGTGTATGGAACGAAGGGCGTGGAATTGTAGGAAAGGTCATTGGTTATATGAATGATTTGTTTTATATGGCAAGTTTAGAACAACCGTATCACGAATCAAAAACATTTATTCCTGTAGAATGTATTGACGGTTTATTAATGGCGACACAATATGATGTTCCGTGGCGAGAAGACTTATTTGACGGATTTGACTTTTATGATGTATCTCAATCATTTGAATTTAAAAAAGCAGGATATACAGTCGGTGTACCTGTACAGCGCGATGCTTGGTGTATCCATTATCATTTTGATGTGAATATGACGAACTATGAGAAGTATCGGGAAATATTTGTGGAACACTATATGTCAGAGGTAAATAAGGAAGAATAAAAGGGGGGACAAAAATGAAAGATCATACAATATTAGTTGTTGTTTGTGTAAATAATGAAGAGCTTTTCAAACAATGTGAGAGCCAAATCAGAAACATTTTTGTTCCCCCTGGCTATGTCGTACAAATTTTTCCGATACGAGATGCACAAAGTATGGCAAGTGCATACAACCGAGCCCTTTCATATCCAGCGAAATACAAAGTGTATATACATCAAGATACATATCTTATTAATCGAGACATGTTTTCTACACTTATATCTCTTTTTAAAGAAAATGAAAAGCTTGGTTTAATAGGAGTCGCTGGGGCTCAGTTTTTACCGAATAACGGGATATGGTGGGAAGGAAAAAATTTAGTAGGGAAAGTGATTGAATACAGAAGACAGAATTATCAATTATTAAATTTAGATCAGGTTTTTTATGGTAATCAACCATTTTTGTCAGTTCAGGCAATTGATGGTTTATTCATGGCAACGCAGTATGATATTCCGTGGCGAGAAGATTTGTTTCAAGGGTTTCACTTTTATGATGTGTCACAGTCTTTAGAGTTTCAAAGGGCTGGTTATTTAATCGGTATCCCAAATCAAGCAAATTTATGGTGTATTCATTACAACGGGGATGAGTTTGATGCGGATACATATGAGAAGTACCGGCAAGTGTTTATAGAACATTACAAAGATATATTATCTCCATCATAAAGGAGAGATGCAGAGTGAAAGGAATTATTTTAGCAGGTGGTACTGGATCGAGATTATATCCAATAACGAAAGTAACGAATAAACATTTACTTCCTGTTGGTCGGTATCCGATGATTTATCATGCGGTATATAAGCTAAAACAATGCGATATTACAGACATTATGATTATTACAGGTAAAGAGCATATGGGGGATGTTGTTAGCTTCTTAGGGAGTGGTCATGAATTTGGCGTGTCCTTTACGTATCGTGTGCAAGATAAAGCGGGCGGTATCGCACAGGCGTTAGGGCTTTGTGAAGATTTCGTCGGGAATGATCGTATGGTAGTTATATTGGGGGATAATATTTTTTCAGATGATATTCTTCCGTATGTTGAAGAGTTTGCAAATCAAAAAGAAGGTGCGAAAGTGCTCTTGCAATCTGTAGAAGATCCCGAAAGATTTGGCGTAGCACATATTCAAAACCGAAAAATAGTTGAAATTGAAGAAAAGCCGAAAGAGCCGAAAAGTTCTTATGCTGTTACGGGAATTTATTTGTATGATTCGAAAGTTTTTTCTTATATTAAAGAATTAAAACCTTCTGCACGGGGAGAACTTGAAATTACAGATATAAATAATTGGTATTTAAAACGAGGGGTACTTACTTATAATGAAATGAGCGGCTGGTGGACTGATGCGGGAACTCATGCTTCTCTTCAAAAGGCGAATACGTTAGCACGGGATATTGATTTTGGGAAACAGTTTAACGGAGAATAGGTGAGAATATGAAAGTCGTAGAAACAAATTTTATCGATGCAAAATTGTTAGAACCGAGGTTGTTTGGAGACGAGCGTGGCTTTTTTTCAGAAAGCTATAATAAGCAGGTGCTAGAAACATTAGGGATTACGTATTCATTTGTACAGGATAACGTATCTTATTCGGCTAAGGCAGGAACGATTCGGGGACTACACTTTCAAAAAAAACCGAAAGCACAAACGAAACTCATTCAAGTTATGCAAGGGGCAATTTATGATGTTATCGTTGATTTACGAAAAAAATCACCAACATTTAAACAATGGAAAGGGTATATTTTAAGTGCAGATAACCATCGACAATTACTAGTGCCAAAAGGGTTTGCGCATGGATTTTGCACCCTTGTTCCGCATACTATCGTTATGTATAAAGTAGATGAATATTATAGCGCAGAGCATGACTCAGGATTACTTTGGGAAGATAAAGATTTAGCAATTCCTTGGCCAGTAACCGATCCTATATTGTCCGATAAGGATCAGATATTACCATTACTAGAGGAATATGAAGATAGTTTTTAAGTAGGAGCGTTGTTTATGAATATATTAGTAACAGGTGGGGCTGGATTTATTGGAAGTAATTTCGTTCATTATATGCTACAAAGTTATGAAACATATAAAATTATTAATTACGATGCATTAACATATAGCGGGAATTTAAATAACGTAAAATCTCTTCAGAATCACCCGAATTACTCTTTTGCAAAAGGAGAAATTCAAAATGGAGAGCTATTAGAACATATTATAAAAGAGCGAGACGTACAAGTGATTGTAAATTTTGCAGCTGAATCACATGTGGACCGTAGTATTGAAAATCCGATTCCTTTTTATGATACAAATGTAATTGGGACGGTCACTTTATTAGAACTAGTTAAAAAATATTCGCATATAAAACTTGTGCAAGTATCAACGGATGAAGTGTATGGCTCTTTAGGGAAAATAGGGAAATTCACAGAGAAAACGCCGTTAGCTCCAAATAGTCCATATTCTTCAAGTAAGGCGAGCGCGGACCTGATAGCTCTATCTTACTATAAAACATATCACTTACCGGTTATAGTAACGCGTTGTTCTAACAATTATGGGCCGTACCAGTATCCCGAGAAATTAATTCCGTTAATGGTTACGAATGCACTGGAAGGAAAAAAACTACCGTTATATGGTGATGGTTTAAATGTAAGAGATTGGTTACATGTAACGGATCATTGTAGTGCGATTGACGTTGTTCTGCATAAGGGACGTGTAGGAGAAGTATATAATATAGGTGGAAATAATGAAAAAACAAATGTAGAAGTTGTGGAACAAATTATTACTCTTTTAGGAAAAACAAAAAAAGATATCGAATATGTTACAGATCGTTTAGGGCACGATCGTCGTTATGCGATTGATGCAGAGAAAATGAAGAATGAATTTGATTGGGAACCGAAATATACGTTTGAACAAGGATTACAAGAGACGGTGAAATGGTATGAAAAGAATAAGGAATGGTGGAAACTACTAAAAGACCAGTAAGGGGCATGTTAAATGAAAGAGAGGGTTATCATAACAGGAGCAAACGGCCAATTAGGAAAGCAACTATTTGAAGAGTTAAACTCTGAAGAATATGATATATATCCATTTGATAAAAAGTTATTAGATGTGACAAATATATCCCGAATACAACAAGTGGTACAAGAAATAAAACCACATATAATTATTCATTGTGCTGCCTATACGAAAGTAGATCATGCGGAGAAAGAACAGGATCTTGCATATAGAATAAATGCAATCGGAGCTCGAAATGTAGCGGTCGCTTCACAATTAGTAGGAGCGAAACTAGTTTATATTAGTACTGATTATGTATTTCAAGGCGCCAGACCAGAGGGATACGATGAATTTCATAGTCCAGCGCCGATAAATATATATGGAGCCTCTAAGTATGCGGGGGAGCAGTTCGTCAAAGAGTTACATAATAAATATTTTATCGTTCGCACATCGTGGCTATATGGTAAATATGGAAATAATTTTGTGAAAACGATGATGCGATTAGGAAAAGAAAGAGATGAAATATCTGTTGTAGCGGATCAAGTTGGCTCTCCTACGTATGTGGCGGATTTAAATATAGTTATTAATAAGCTCATTCATACTTCTTTATACGGTACATACCACGTATCAAACAGAGGCTCATGCTCTTGGTTTGAATTTGCACAAAAGATATTTTCGTATACAAATATGAAAGTGAATGTGTTACCTGTTTCAACGGAAGAATTCGGGGCTGCGGCTGCGAGGCCCAAATATTCTATCTTTCAACATAACATGCTACGATTAAATGGTTTTTTACAAATGCCGTCTTGGGAAGAAGGATTAGAGCGCTTTTTTATAGAAACCAAAAGTCATTAACAAATTTCTGTTAATGACTTTTTTGTTTGCCTTTAAGCGGTTTTATGGTACTATAATTATAGTATCAGGTACTAATAACAAGTATAAGTATTTCTGGGAGGATATATCATGGAACTATTACAAGGGAAAACATTTGTTGTTATGGGCGTTGCGAACCAAAGAAGTATTGCGTGGGGAATTGCTCGCTCTTTGCATAATGCAGGTGCAAAATTAATCTTCACATATGCAGGAGAACGTTTAGAAAGAAATGTTCGTGAATTAGCGGATACATTAGAAGGACAAGAATCACTTGTATTACCTTGTGATGTAACAAATGATGAGGAACTTACAGCTTGCTTTGAAACAATTAAACAAGAAGTAGGTACTATTCACGGTGTAGCACATTGTATTGCTTTTGCGAATCGCGATGACTTAAAAGGCGAATTTGTAGATACTTCTCGCGATGGATTTTTACTTGCACAAAATATTAGTGCATTCTCTTTAACAGCTGTAGCAAGAGAAGCGAAGAAAGTTATGACAGAAGGCGGAAATATTTTAACGTTAACATACCTTGGCGGCGAGCGTGTTGTGAAAAATTATAACGTTATGGGTGTTGCGAAAGCTTCATTAGAAGCGAGCGTGAAATATTTAGCAAACGATTTAGGTCAACATGGTATTCGTGTCAACGCTATTTCTGCAGGACCAATTCGTACGTTATCTGCAAAAGGTGTAGGCGATTTCAACTCAATCTTAAGAGAAATTGAGGAGCGCGCACCACTTCGTCGTACAACAACTCCAGAAGAAGTTGGCGATACAGCAGTATTCCTATTCAGTGATTTAGCTCGCGGTGTAACAGGAGAAAACATTCATGTTGATTCAGGGTATCATATCCTAGGATAAATATAATATTAATTTTTAAAGGACAATCTCTAAATGCTGAGATTGTCCTTTTTATTTGTTCTGAGAAAGAACGATTTTTAACGAAAGTTCTTACCACGTGATGAATATAACTATAATAGTACACAATTTATTCAGCTACGTATGGAAGTGGGAGGGACGAGTGTGAAGAATAAAAATAAAAGTTCAACAGTTGGAAAACCGTTGTTATATATTGCGCAAGTAAGTTTAGAACTTACTGCACCGAAAATAAAAAGGATTATCCTGACAAACTTTGGAAATGAAGATCAAAAAGAGCAAAGTAATAGAAATGAAAATATTGTAAGTAGTGCTGTGGAAGAGGTAACAGAACAAGAACAACAAGAAGAGCAGCAAGTGGAAGAAAAAATAGAAGAAGAGAAAAAAGAAGCACACGCAGAACAAGAACAACAAGAACAACAAGAACAACAAGAACAACAAGAACAACAAGAACAACAAGAACAACAAGAACAGAAAGAACCAGTAAGAACTGTTCCGTATAATAAATCATTTAAGGATATGAATAATGATGAAAAAATTCATTTTTTATTAAACCGCCCTCATTACATTCCGAAAGTAAGGTGCAGAATAAAAACAGCTACAGTTTCTTATGTTGGATCGATCATATCGTATCGTAATGGCATTGTATCTATTATGCCGCAAAATAGCATGAGAGATATTAGGTTGTCTATAGATGATATCCAATCAATTAGTATGGCCGGCTTTTAAATATGTAAAGGTGGTAGAAAGCTTCTACCACCCCAATAGTTTTTTAGTTTACTTCACTTATTAGATAGTAACGTCGCGTAAGCATTGAATCGCACAGAAACAGCTTAAATCAACAGTAATGCAAGTAGATGTCGATACTAGTCTTGCATTTGGTACAGCTAAAAACGTACAAATTGGGTCATCAGTAGGTGGTACAGGAGAACTATCACCTAATACTACACTTAATACACGTAGTACAGCACAGCTATCATCATCTACACTTTCCACACGGAAAATTGGAGAACGGCAGCTAGTAAGGCTTGCAGATGGTGCAAATGCTTCAAATGGTGCTCCAGCTTTTGTGTATAAAATAAAAGGACGTGTATTTGCTACTGATGCAGTATTGTGTGCACCTAAAAATGGAATTTCACAACCAGATCCACACGTTGTTGTAGAACAATCTTGTAATTCATTGATGAATTTTACAACGTCAACTACACAATGAGAAGAGCCATGGTGTTTATTTTCGTTACAACTCATTAATGTCACTCCTTATCTTCTTGTTTGTATTTACATTAATAAGATATTGGAGTCGAGGAGATTTGGTCACAATCTCAAGACCTTTTTTTTTAAATAGGCGAAAGAAGATAAGGGAAGGTGGAATTATGCTGTTTACAAGCTGGCTTTTATTTTTTATTTTCGCGTTAGCAGCCTTTAGGCTCACTCGTTTAATTGTTTATGATAAAATTACAGCCTTTTTGCGAAGACCATTTATTGATGAATTAGAGATTACGGAGCCAGATGGAAGTGTATCAACGTTTACAAAAGTGAAAGGTAAAGGATTAAGAAAGTGGATTGGCGAATTATTAAGCTGTTATTGGTGTACAGGTGTATGGGTTAGTGCTTTTTTATTAGTTTTATATAATTGGATTCCTATCGTTGCGGAGCCGTTACTTGCATTATTAGCTATTGCAGGAGCAGCAGCAATCATTGAAACGATTACAGGATATTTTATGGGAGAATAATATATTTTCATAATAAGAGAAAAAGCGGAGTTTAAAAGAATGAGGGAACGGAAATAAAGAGTTGTTCATATAGTAAATAGACAGAATTGACAGTAGAGGAGATGTTTGCTGTGAGCAATAATCCTAGGCAAAATTCATATGACCTGCAGCAGTGGTATCAAATACAGCAACAGCACCATGCACAACAACAGGCATATCAAGAACAATTACAACAACAAGGATTTGTGAAGAAAAAGGGATGCAATTGTGGGAAAAAGAAGAACACAATAAAACACTATGAAGAATGAAACACTCATGTTACTGTGAGTGTTTTTTATTATACATATAAAAAGCGGTATTTCTGTATTAGAAATACCGCTTTTTACTAGCTAATTTGTGCAACTGTTAATGCTGCTGCACGGATGTCTACAGTTCCAATTAACTCAACTGGTACAATTTGAATTAAGTCACCAGGATTTAAGTTAATAAGAATAACACCGCTGGATACGTCTACTTCACCAGTACCAATAACGTTAGAACGAACCGCTGTACCTGATCCAGGAATAATGTTAGCTGGCGTACCTAATGATAAGAAGAAACGACCAGCTTCTGGTGCAACAGGTGCATTATCAAGACTAATTGTTAATGTATAACTGATTTGATAAATACCAGCTCGTAGAATTCGAATACCATCTCCAACACTTACTGTATCATTTATTACAGGAACAGTAATATTTGGGTTTGGACTTACACTAGGTAATAGTAGTGGTGTAAATAGTGAAGCGAACTGAGGTGCAGACGCGTTGAAAGCAAAACCGAAGGCAGGTAGTGTACTAGCTGGTTTTGCCTCGCAATCAATTTTAGTAAATTCGCAATCAGAAGAGAACATGTTTTTCACTCCTTTATCTGTTTCTACTTTCAGTTAATGAAAAGGACAGGTTCTATGTTCTAGACAAGTTCCCAATTTTAAGAAATTTACATAATAATACTCGTTAAGCATGGATTGGGTGGCAGAATTATCTGCCACCCAATCCATACTTAACGCATTATTTAGTTTTAAATTGTAACATCGCGTAAGCATTGAATCGCACAGAAGCAACTTAAATCAACAGTAATGCAAGTAGAGGTTGATACTAATCTTGCATTTGGTACAGCTAAAAACGTACAGATGGGATCGTCAGTAGGTGGTACAGGGGAGTTATCACCTAATACTACAGTTAATACACGTAATACAGCACAATCATCATCATCTATACTTTCTACGCGGAAAATTGGAGATCGGCAGCTAGTAAGACTTGCTGATGGTGCAAATGCTTCAAAAGGTGCTCCGGCTTTTGTGTATAAAATAAAAGGACGTGTATTAGCTACTGATGCAGTGTTATGTGCACCTAAAAATGGAACTTCGCAACCAGATCCACATGTTGTTGTTGCACAGTCTTGCAGTTCATGTATAAAGCGAACGACATTCGATACACAGTTGAAATCACAATCATGTTCATGATGGTCTTCGTTACAATTGCAGCTCATTATGTTCACTCCTTATCGTGAGTTCTGACATACACTATTACAATATGAGTGGGATATGGCTGATATTACGTTAATTCTCACGATAAAAACAAGGAATTTATATAGGAGGGATGTACATAATGTGATATAAAAAAAGACATCCTTATTTAGTGGATGTCTTTTCAGGTAAATCTTTTCGCACAGTATATAAAAAACGAGATATATCTAATTTCTTTCCTCTGAAAAATTGCGGAGAAGAAATGTAAAGCTCTTCTTTCGCACGTGTAATGGCGACATACAGTAATCGGCGTTCTTCTTCTAACGCTTCAGAAGTTTCCGTAATACGATCATTTGCATCTTTTAAAGAAGAAGTATGGGGCAGGATTCCATCACTCGCTCCAAGTAAAAAGACACATGGAAATTCAAGGCCTTTTGCGTTATGAATTGACATAAGTGAAACGGCATCTTTTTGCGGCATTGTTTTTAATGCTTCCATTTCCTTTTGACCTTGAATCGCCTCGTCGATAAATTGTAAATAAGCTGGAATATCGGTGAAACGAGTTGCAGACTCCATTAATTCTTCCAACATTTCTTCTTGTATGTCTTTATGCATCGTAAAGGAAGAACGATCGTTACTTTGTAAGTACTCTAAATATTTTCCTTTACCATGTATGATTTCTTTTAATGCTTTTTTCGGTTCTAATTCTTTAATAAATTTAATAAAATCGATGCGCTCATTTACCTTTTTCACTTGAAAAGGTTTTAAGCTCGGATTTAATAATAAGAAATGAAGAAGAGAAGGAAAACGGCCTTCACCATATTTCCATTGTTCACGTTCAATAAATGAAATACAATCATCACGTCCGATATACATCGTCGGCAATATGTTTGAAAGTGATTCTAGTCGAAACGGCTCAATCACGAGTCTTAAATGATCTAATACAGGCTTAATTAAAGAATGTTCATAAAATGATTGGCTCGCCCCGTGTTTAATAAACGGAATTTTATGAATGGTAAGCTGATCAAGTAACGAACGGCTTACAGAATGTGTGCGATACAGTAAACAAAAATCTTTATAGTTTCGGTCACCGCTATCTACTTTTTCTTGAATGAGCTGCAAAATTTGATTTGCTTCATCAAGAGTTGTAGCAGGTCTTGCATAAAAAGGTTGTACACCTTCCTCACGAACGGAGTATAGCTCTTTATCAAAACGTTCTTGATTTAATTTTATAACTTCATTTCCAAGCCCGACGATAAAGGGATTGGATCGATAATTCGTATTTAGTGCAATGATTGTTGTGTTATCAAATTCTTTTGGAAAAGATAAAATAATTTGGTGACTTGCCCCTCGCCAGCCATAAATTGCTTGATCATCATCACCTGCGATGAACAAATTATTTCTTGGCGTGGCTAACAATTTTACAATTTCATATTGTGCATAGGATGTATCTTGAAACTCATCTACTTCAATGTAGTGAAAACGTTGTTGTAATTGAGTTAGTAAAGGAGCATTATTTTCTAACATATAATATGTTTCCAATAAGATGTCATCGAAATCAATATAATTGTATCGTTGTTTTACCTCTTCAAAACGTTCATATACTTCTTTAAATTCTTGTTCGACTGGCGTTTTCGCCTTTACATCTTTCGGACGATTTAATTTGTTTTTCTCAAGTGAAATCATCGCGAGGATCGTTTCCGAATCATAATCGTCTTTTAAACGCAATTCTTTTAAGATTTTCTTTATCATAATTTGTTTATGTTTTTCATTTGCTAAAATTTGCTGATTATACCCTTGACTACGAAGCAATTTTAAGAAAACAGAGTGGAATGTACCAGCAACAACGTAGCTACTTGCTGCATGATTCATACCTGGTAACTTTGCAACACGACTTCGGATTTCTTCAGCTGCTTTTTGTGTAAATGTAAGTAATAAAATATTTCTTGGATGAACTTGTTTTACATTTACTAAATAACCAACGCGAGTTGTTAAAACAGATGTTTTCCCGCTTCCAGCACCAGCTAGTGTAAGAACAGGACCTTCTGTTGTGCGCACGGCTTCTAATTGTTTTTCGTTTAAAAAAACATTTTGTTGTTCGAGAGCGCGGAAATAAGCCGCATCTACATCTTCTTCCATAATTAAATGGGTAGATGTTTTCGGAGTATGATATGTCGCACGCGGAATATCAGCGTGTGTTAACGATTTTTGTGAAAATTTTTCTTGTGTCATATATTCACCTTCAAAACTATAGCATCAACATTTAACTTTAGCGGAAGAAAAAGAAAATAGCAATGTAAAAAAACAGGAGGGGCCACCTCCTGCTTTCAAATCACAATTCTTTTATCATTACGACGTGCGGGATATTTGCTTCCATAAATACATCAGAACTCGTTACATATCCAAGTTTTTTATAGAAATCTTCAGCATGTGTTTGAGCATGAAGTTTCAATTTTGGTAGCGAATTTTCCTTTGCATACGCTTCAAGCGCATCCATAACAATTTTTCCGATGCCTTTTTTTCGATGGGAACCTAGCACGCAAATGCGTTCCACTTTTCCTATACCATCAAGGGTGCGAAAACGTCCAGCACCAACTGGAACATCATTGTCATATATAACAACGTGTGTTGAAGTTTCTTCAAACTCATCGTACTCTTCTTCAGCAGAGACACGTTGTTCATTTACAAACACTTGTTTACGTACAGAGAATGCATCTCTTAGTTGTTCGTCCGTTTGTACAATCTGTGCGTGCAAATTAGTTGTTCCCCTTTCCAAGATGGAATGTTTCGTGTACAGTCCATGTTCCATTTTCTAATTGATATAGAAGATGGAAACGATCAATTGGTTGTTCATAATAGAAATCTTTCATACGTAATCGCCCCAATACATCAGCATGCTCTGCATCTGATAAGCCTTGTCCGATTGTTAAGTGAGGTACGAAAGCATATTCGCGTTCTTGCGTGAATAACCCGCCATGCATTTCTTCATTTAAGAAAGTAAGTTCAGGTGTTTTTTCTACTTTAAAATAAAGGACGTTATTAACAGGTGCGAATGAACCGACTTTCCCAACATGAAGGGTGAAAGGGTTCGTTTTACCTGCGATTGTATGTAGCTCGTTTACAATCGATTCTAATTGTTCATCTTGCGTCTCAAAGGGTGTTTTCAATGTAATATGTGGCGGAACTAATGCGTAGTGTGGGTCATAACGCTTACGCAATCCGTTCGCTTTATCTTGAATCATTTTAGATGGAAAAATTACAATGCCTAATTTCATGTTCCAATTCCTCCCTTTGTAAGTCTAGTTAGATTTTGAGATAAATAGATCTCTTCGTCTATTATATCAAATTATTCTGAATACTGCTCTCTATTATTTCATTGATAGAATATGAGAGAAGGCTTTTGGTAAATCAGTTTGCCAATATTTCCAAGTATGATTACCTTCAAACTCTTCGTAATGCGTAATGAAATTTCTATCTGTAAGAAGTGTATTTAACTCACGGTTCGGTTCTACGAAATCAGATACTTGTCCATCAGTACGCTTTACAGCCGTTTCTTCTGTGCCGATGACGTGATACAGTTCTAATGCTTGTGGATCTTTGAAGTCTTTTGCTAAGTTCATTACTGTCTCATCCACAAATGGTGATTGCATAACGACTTTACCGAATGTATGCGGATACATAAGTGCAGTCATAAAGGAAACTGTTCCGCCAAGAGAATCACCAATTAAAACACGACCTTTTCCCATTTGGTACGTTGGATAATTTTCATCAATATATGGTGCAAGTTCATGAGCAAGGAAACGTATATATGCAGCATTTTTTACTTCATTTGGGAAATATTTTTCTTTACGATCATGTACATTTTTATATGGAATACCGACAATAATTGTACGGTCAATTTCTTCAGTTTCACGAAGGCGCTCAATTACACGATGCGCTTTACCGAGCTGAAAATAATCTCTACCATCTTGTGCAATTACAACTGTATGTTTGTGCAGTGGTGTGTAATTTACTGGTAAATAAACGAGAAGTGTAACGTCTTCTTGAAGTGATGCGCTATAAAATGAAATTTCTTCAATTCTCCCTATTGTTTGACTCATGTAGATCCCCCTAAATAAAAATTTACTGTAACGATTGTAAGAGCGACGCTTGTAGTGAAAAAGGAAATAAATATTCACTAATTGGTGCCTTAATTTCTATTTTACCATAATGGTACGAAGAATCTAAAAAATTAGTATTTAAGTCACGAAAGAAAACGGATATAATGAAGTGGGATTTTTGACAGGTGAGAGGGGAGACAGGATTTGAAACAAGAAAAGTCAATCGCACTACCATTAGCTATTTCTATAATTGCCATTTCTTTTGCAGCAGTTTTTGTAAAGATGTCCTCAGCACCATCTTCTATTTTAAGTATGTACCGCTTATGGATTATCGTACTTATTATGCTGCCTATCGTATGGAAAAAACGGGAAGAGTTTAGTAAGATTCAAATAAAAGATTGGGGATTTTTAATTGGATCTGGTTTCTTTTTAGCACTTCATTTTCTATTATGGTTTGAATCTTTAAAGCATACGACAGTTGCGAGTTCGACGATTATTTTAGCGCTTCAACCAATCGTATCTTTAATTGGAGGTTTTTTCTTATTTAAAGAAAGAACAACATACTCAGCTATTGCAACGATGGGAATTGCGATATTAGGCGTAATGTGTATTGGTTGGGGAGATTTAGGGCTAAGTGAACAAGCAATTTATGGAGATATATTATCCTTTTTAAGTGTAATAGCGGTTGTCGGTTATTTATTTATCGGGCAAACGACAGTAAAGAAAGTATCACACTGGATTTACAGCTTTACAGTTTTTGCATTCGCAGGTATTTTTATGGGAATTTATAATATAGTATTGCAAGTGCCTTTTACAGGTTATACGAAGTGGGATTGGACCGTTTTTCTTTTACTTGCGGTTGTCCCGACAGTGTCACACGTCATTAATAATTGGTTATTAAACTACGTAAATGCAACAACAATTTCAATGAGTATTTTAGGAGAACCCGTTGGAGCATCTATACTAGCGTTCTTCTTACTCGGTGAAAGACTAAATGCCATGCAAATTATCGGTAGCATGCTCGTATTATTTGGTGTATCTGTTTTCTTACTACAGCAACAAAAACGAACAGCAAAAAATGTAGTAAACGAGCCGGCGTATACACAGGAATTATAATGTTAGAGGAGAAAAGAGAAGTTGTGATACTTCTCTTTTTGTTTTATATAAATACGGGTGTGGAAGGGGGAAGGAAATGGAATTCCCATCAAAAAAAGATGTATGGCTATATCCGATTTTTTTCGTTGTCATTGGAGCGTGTTTTGCTCCCCTATTTGCAGGTAGAGAATATTTTCTTTTATTTTTTACAATTTCATTAGCGATATTATTTATTTGGAGTTGGTTTTCGACAAAATACATCGTCGGAGAAGAAACAATTACAATTAGATCAGGTTTCGTTAAAAAGCGCATATTTATACGAGATATAAAACAAGTTTTAAATACAAAAAATCCAATAGCAGCCCATGCATTGTCATTTGATCGACTTGAAATTGTTTATGGTGCACATCAAACAGAAATTATTTCTCCTAAAGATAAAGAGCAATTCATCAATCTTGTTAAAAGTAAAAATCCACACATTGAAATAAAGTAAAAGAGTGGCTTCGTAGCCACTCTTTTACTTTGGATTTGTCATATAAGGTTGTACGTGAATGATACATAGGTCACGGAACTTTCCTTCAGCAGTTGTGACAATTACGACTGCTCTACCTGCACTTTTTCCAGTAATCGTTACCGTGTCCCCCTTTGGATACAGTGTGATAACATCAGCATTCATATTCGTCCAAAGAAGTTCTTTATTTGTTGCCTGCATTGGCAAAACGGAAGCTGATAACTCAGTGCTTTGGCCAGTTCTTACTTTTAACTTATTTTTTTCCATATGAACACCGATGACTGAAATAACAGAAGGAGCAATTGTAATTTTAGGTGGATTAGGTTGTATGTTCAAACAAGACGCAGAAGTATTGGTGATAGGTGAAAATTTTCGTGTTTGTTGTTGCTGGAAAGCTGCTAACATATTGGAGTCCCCTTTCTGTATAAGTGCTGATAGTAATACTATAAAGGAGTAGTGTTACGTTTAATTTAACGAAACATAAAGAAATTGTTAAATTCGAGCAGAAGATCGTCGAACTTTGATATAAAGAAAGCTCTGCTGATACGATAACAGCAGAGCTTTCCCTTTATAGATTATGACTATGTTGTTTTTCGAAATTCTCAAATTGCTCTTCAACTTCTTTTGAAGGTTGTGTTAGTAAACTAACAATTACGATAGCTAGTAAACTAATAGCGAAACCTGGAATCATTTCATATAAGAAATCTTTTAAGAATTTGAATTGAGTCCATATAATAACAGTAGCGGCACCAGAAACCATACCAGCAAGCGCGCCCCATTTCGTCATACGTTTCCAATATAAGCTTAATAAAATAGCAGGTCCGAATGAAGAACCGAACCCAGCCCAAGCATATCCAACAAGAGCTAAAATCGTATCATTTTGTTTAAGTGCTAATGCACATCCAATTAAAGCAATAACAAGAACAGCCATACGACCGACAAATACAAGTTCTTTATCAGAAGCATCACGCTTAAAGAATGTTCTATATAAGTCTTCTGTTACTGCACTCGAAGTAACGAGAAGTTGAGAAGAAATTGTACTCATAATAGCTGCTAAAATAGCTGCTAATAAAAATCCAGTAATAAGTGGATGGAATAAAATAGTGCCAAGTTCAACGAAAATCGTTTCTGGATCAGAAAGTTTTAAACCTGCTTTTGAATAGTATGCAATACCGATAAGGCCAGTAAACATAGCTCCAGCAACAGAGAAAATCATCCAGCTCATACCAATACGTCGTGCACTTTTAATTTCTTTTACAGAAGAAATCGCCATAAAGCGTACAATAATATGTGGTTGTCCAACATAACCAAGGCCCCATGCGAATAATGAAATAATTCCTAATACAGAAGTACCTTTAAAAATATCTAATAATGCCGGATCGATAGATTTAATTGTTTCAAATGCTGGACCAAGTCCATTTACGTGCATAATTGTTACGACTGGAACAAGAATAAGAGCGACTACCATAATGATTCCTTGCACGAAGTCTGTCCAACTTACAGCTAAAAATCCACCAAATAATGTGTAAGCTACGACAACTCCACCAACGATAAGAAGACCAACATGGTAATTGAGTCCAAATGAATTTTCGAATAATACAGCACCAGAGACAAATCCTGAAGCTACATAAAACGTGAAAAATATCATAATAACAAGTCCAGATACTAAACGTAGCATATGGGATTTGTCGTGGAAACGGTGTTCCAAAAATTCTGGGATAGTAATAGAGTTATTTGCAATTTCAGAGTAGGTACGTAAGCGAGGAGCGACATAAAGCCAGTTTGCATATGCGCCTAATGTTAGGCCAATCGCAATCCAGCTACTACTTAATCCAACGCTAAACATTGCACCGGGTAAGCCCATTAAAAGCCAACCACTCATATCAGCTGCTCCAGCACTTAATGCTGTTACTGCGGGGCCTAGTGTACGCCCGCCAAGCATATAATCTGTTAAGTTGGATGTTTGCTTATAAGCGAAATAGCCGATAATTAGCATCCCGAGCATGTAAATAGAGATAGAAGTTAAAATTAACATCTGCGTACTCATGTAGTTCCCCTTTCTTTTGTCAGGTCTTTTGATGCGTTATGCATATTTATCCCGCATGAACGGGCAGTAAAACTCCCACCTTAAAATTGGATGGGCAAGGAAGTTAGGTGGGAGATCAACTGCCCGTAAATGCCCGATTAGTTCAACTAATAATAAGTGGGGGATGAACAAAACCCCCACTTATTAAAGTTTCACTTTATAATCTATCATGATTATTCTGAAAAATCCATATAGAAATATGAATTTTCAGAAATGTAAGCGTTTTTTGATGTGATTTTACTTTTTTAATATATAATATTCATACAAAAAACCTTATTTTTAATAGAGTATTTATTATATTTACATAAAAAGAGGTTGTTTTGTCAATATAATATTGAAAGGAAAGAAAAATAAAATTTTTAAAAAAGTATTGACTTGTGAAAAAAGTCAGGTCTATAATGAGTGCAACTTAAAAAAATGCAAGCGTTGATGAAGAAGAGTACACATGATGAACATGTCAGAGAGCTGATGGTTGGTGCGAATCAGTATGGAATTGATGTGGAATGGGCTTCGGAGCTTCCAAACCGAAACGAAAGAAGTAGGCTTTGGCGACATGATCTCATCGATACAAGAGACACGTATTGTTTTTGATACGGTAAAGTGCGTTACATTTGTAACGAATTAAGGTGGCACCACGGGAGTACCCGTCCTTTCTATAGGATGAGTACTCCCTTTTTGTGTATAAAAAATTAAATAAATGAAATCGTCTAAGTAAGAAGAGTACGTATATTGGAGACGTTACAGAGAGCCGGGAATAGGTGGGAGCCCGGTACGGTGCCATATACGGAATGGGCTTACGAGAGGTATGCTGAACAATTATTTTCAGTAGGCAACCCGGGTTCCGCCGTTACAAGGATAAGGTATAAATTTTGTACCTGAACAAAGCGGGATGCTTTTGCATCCAACACGAGGTGGTACCGCGGTATATTTATCGTCCTCTACATATTTTCGATATGTAGGGGACTTTTTTATTTTTCAGAGTGAGGTGAAGGACATGATGACGAAAGAAGAATTTATAAAACAAAAAAGAGAGAGAAAGACATTTTTAGTAATCACTGAAGAAGAAGGAGATAGCATTACGCCAATTTCTTTATATAGACGTATGAAAGGGAAGAAGAAATTTTTATTAGAAAGTTCACAGCTTCATCAAGATAAAGGGCGTTATTCTTACTTAGGATGTAATCCTTATGGAGAGGTGACAAGCGTTGGTACGGAAGTAGAAAGAATGATATATGGGCAAACAGAAAAGTTAAAAGGTAACGTACTACAAGTGTTAGAAGAAGTAATCGCATCATCACAAGTAGATAGCCCATTTCCATTTTGCGGAGGAGCAGTTGGTTATATTGGATATGATGTCATTCGGCAGTATGAAAACATTGGAGCGGATTTACACGACCCATTAAATATTCCGGAAGTACACCTTTTACTATATCGTGAGTTTATCGTTTACGATCATTTACGCCAAAAGTTGTCGTTTGTATATGTATGCAGGGAAGATGATTCAGCAGATTATGAGGAAGTATACGAAAGGCTACGAGTATACAAAGAGGAAGTGCTACAAGGAGAAGAAGCTGAAGTAAATGCAATACAATCCACATTATCATTCACTTCTTCTATAACGGAAAAAGAGTTTTGTGAGATGGTAGAAATGGCGAAAGAACATATAAGAGCTGGGGACATATTCCAAGTCGTACTGTCACAGCGTTTGCAAAGTGAATGTATTGGTGATCCATTCGCGTTATACCGAAAACTTCGAATTGCAAATCCATCACCATATATGTTCTATATCGATTTTCAAGATTATGTTGTACTTGGTTCTTCACCGGAAAGTTTGCTATCAGTAAGGGAGAATAAAGTGATGACGAATCCAATTGCTGGTACGAGGCCGAGGGGGAAAACGAAGAGGGAAGATGAGGAAATCGAAAAAGAACTGTTGGAAGATGAGAAAGAACGAGCGGAGCATATGATGCTTGTAGATCTTGGGCGAAATGATATTGGCAGAGTGAGTGAAATTGGATCCGTGACGATAGATAAATATATGAAAGTAGAAAAATATTCTCACGTTATGCACATTGTATCTGAAGTTTACGGAACATTGCGAAAACAAACGAGCGGATTTGATGCGTTAGCGTATTGCTTACCAGCAGGGACAGTTTCTGGAGCTCCGAAAATTAGAGCGATGGAAATTATAAATGAGCTAGAGAATGAAAAAAGAAACGTATACGCCGGAGCAGTTGGATACGTTAGTTTTTCAGGGAATCTTGATATGGCACTTGCCATTCGAACGATGGTCGTAAAGGATGAAAAAGCATACGTTCAGGCCGGAGCAGGAGTCGTTTACGATTCAGATCCAGTAGCTGAATATGAAGAAACATTAAATAAAGCGAGAGCGCTATTGGAGGTAATGAAATGATTGTACTAATTGATAATTATGATTCATTTACTTATAACTTGTATCAACTGTTAGGTGAATACGAAGAAGATATTGTAGTCGTAAGAAATGATCAAATAACGATAGAACAGCTAGAAGAGATGAATCCAACAGGAATTGTGCTTTCACCAGGACCAGGAAAACCAGAGGATGCTGGTATTTGTATCGAAGTGATTCGTCATTTTTATAAGAACGTTCCCATATTAGGGATTTGTCTTGGCCACCAAGCGATCATAGCCGCATTTGGAGGAGACATTGTTAGAGCAGAACGTATTAAACACGGAAAAACATCGCGTGTGAAACATAACGGAACGTCAATCTTTTCATACGTTACACAGCCGCTGACGGCGATGCGCTATCATTCCCTTGTTGCAGAGCAAACGAGCTTGCCAGATTGTTTTGACATATTAGCGACAGCGATGGACGACGGAGAAATAATGGCAGTCCGTCACAATTATTATCCGCTCTTCGGATTACAGTTTCATCCGGAATCAATCGCAACAGAAGAAGGCGGAAAGTTAATACGTGCCTTTTTAACAGAAGTAAAAGAGGAGGAAAGAGTATGAATAACTATCTTCGTAAATTAGTGGAGGGTCAACATTTAACAGAAGAGGAAATGTATAAAGCAGGACTACTTTTATTAAGTGAAAACATATTAGAAAGTGAAATTGCAGCTTTCTTAGTCTTACTGAAAGCGAAAGGTGAAACTGCAGAAGAAATATACGGTCTCGTTCGAGCTCTTCGCGAAAAGGCATTGCCGTTTTCGAACCATATACAAGGAGCAATGGACAATTGCGGGACGGGTGGTGACGGTGCTCAAACGTTTAATATTAGCACAACATCAGCATTCGTACTGGCAGGAGCAGGTGTAAAGGTTGCAAAACATGGTAATCGTGCCGTTTCTAGTAAAACAGGAAGTGCAGACTTATTAGAAGAACTAGGTGTAAATATTAGTAGTACGCCAAACGAGATTGATTATTTACTAGAGCATGTGGGCATTGCCTTCTTATTTGCACCAGCGATGCATCCAGCACTAAGGCGCATTATGAAAATAAGAAAAGAGTTAAACGTGCCGACGATCTTTAATTTAATTGGCCCTTTAACAAATCCAGTGAATTTAGAAACACAATTTGTCGGTATTTATAAACGAGATATGTTATTACCAGTTGCACAAGTATTACAAAAGTTAGGCCGGAAACAAGCGCTTGTCGTAAATGGAAGTGGTTTTTTAGATGAAGCGTCATTACAAGGGGAAAATCAAGTAGTCCTTTTAAAAGATAATGAAATAGTAGAAATGAATATTGATCCAGAAAATTATGGTTTTTCAAGAGTGAAAAATGAAGAAATTAGAGGGGGGAATTCACAAGAAAATGCAAAGATTACAGTCGGCGTATTGAGTGGAGAAAAGAGTGTTTACCGCGATACAGTGTTATTAAATGCAGGTCTAGCCCTTTTTGCAAATGGAAAAACAGAAACGATTGAAGAAGGAATTAAACTAGCAACACATAGCATTGACTCTGGAAAAGCATTAACCAAATTAAACTTATTAATTGCAGCAAGCAACGAAAAATTAGAAAGGGTGAACTAAAGTGGGGACGATTTTAGATAAAATTGTAGAACAGAAGAAAAAGGAAGTTGCGGAGTTATATGAAACGTATACACCAGTCAAAACAAAAAGAAAGACACATTCACTTGTAGAAGCGTTACAGCAGTTTACTGTCATTGCAGAAGTAAAGCGAGCATCACCATCAAAAGGAGATATCAATTTACACGTTGACGTACGAAAACAAGTGGGAACATATGAAGACTGCGGGGCAGGAGCAGTATCTGTTTTAACAGATGGTCAATTTTTTAAAGGATCGTTTCACGATTTACAAACAGCAAGAGAAGAAAGTAACATTCCGCTTTTATGTAAAGATTTCATAATCGATAAGATTCAAATCGATAGAGCGTATGAAACGGGAGCAGATATTATTTTACTAATCGTAGCAGCGTTAACGAAAGAAAAGTTAAAAGAGTTGTATAGCTACGTGTTAAAAAAAGGATTGGAAGCGATTGTTGAAGTTCATGATGAACAGGAATTAGAAACTGCGATCCAACTAAATCCACATGTTATTGGCATTAATAATCGTAATTTAAAAACGTTCGAAGTAGATTTAAGCCAAACTGAAAAGTTAGGAAAACGATTGAATGAGGAGAAATTACTTTGGATTAGTGAAAGTGGCATTCATTCAAAAGAAGATATTACCCGCGTTAAAAGAGCTGGAGCAAAAGGTGTATTAGTTGGAGAGGCACTTATGACATCATCTTCTATTAGTAGCTTTTTTGAAGATTGTAAGGTGAATATATGAAAGTGAAAATTTGTGGTATTACTGATGTTGAAACAGCAAAATGTGCTTGCGAATACGGAGCAGATGCAATCGGATTTGTTTTTGCAGAAAGTAAGCGGAAAATTACTCTGGGGCTAGCGAAAGAAATTATTGGGGAGCTTCCAGCACACGTATTAAAAATCGGGGTTTTCGTAAATGAATCAGTTGAAGTGATTCAGAAGATTGCAGATGAGTGCGGGTTAACGCATGTGCAACTACATGGGGATGAAGAGAATCATCAAATTAGAAGATTGAATATTCCGTCTATAAAATCGCTAGGAGTAACTTCAGAGAGTGATATGAAAAGCGCTCAAGCATATGAAACGGATTATATATTGTTTGATAGCCCGAAAGAAAAGTTTCATGGAGGAAATGGAAAGACATTTTCATGGGAATTACTTGAGCATATGCCAAAAGAGTTGCGAAAGAAAACGATATTAGCTGGTGGATTAAACATCCTTAACATAGAAGAAGCAATTCGAACTGTTCGGCCATATATGGTCGATGTAAGTAGCGGAGTAGAGACAGAAGGAAAGAAAGATCTAAAGAAAATAAAACAATTTATTATAAAATCGAAGGAGTGTTCCAAATGAACTACGCATATCCAGATGAAAAAGGTCACTACGGTATATACGGAGGACGATACGTTCCAGAAACGTTAATGCAATCTGTATTAGAACTAGAAGAAGCATATAAAGAAGCGATGCAAGATGAAGCGTTTCAAAAGGAATTAAATCATTATTTAAAAACGTACGTTGGAAGGGAAACACCGCTTTATTTCGCTGAAAATATGACGAAGTATTGCGGTGGTGCAAAGATTTATTTAAAACGTGAAGATTTGAACCATACAGGAGCTCATAAAATTAACAATACAATCGGTCAGGCACTACTTGCAGTACGAATGGGCAAGAAAAAAGTTGTCGCTGAAACAGGAGCAGGACAACACGGAGTGGCAACTGCTACTGTATGTGCCCTACTCGGATTAGAATGCGTCATCTTTATGGGAGAGGAAGATGTGAGACGTCAAAAATTAAATGTGTTCCGAATGGAATTACTCGGAGCGAAAGTAGAAAGTGTAGCGGCAGGTAGCGGCACATTAAAAGATGCAGTGAACGAGGCGCTTCGCTACTGGGTTTCACACGTGCACGATACACACTACATTATGGGATCCGTTCTCGGGCCACATCCATTCCCGCAAATTGTCCGTGATTTCCAAAGTGTAATTGGAAATGAAACGAAAAAACAATATGAGGCGTTAGAAGGAAAGTTACCAGAAGCAGTCGTTGCTTGTATTGGCGGTGGTAGTAATGCGATGGGCATGTTTTATCCGTTCGTACACGATGAAGAGGTCGCTCTTTACGGCGTAGAAGCAGCAGGGAAAGGCGTTCATACAGAAAAGCATGCAGCAACTTTAACGAAAGGAAGCGTCGGTGTTTTACACGGATCAATGATGTATCTTCTGCAAAACGAAGAAGGGCAAATTCAAGAAGCGCACTCTATTTCAGCAGGACTCGATTATCCAGGTGTTGGTCCAGAACATAGCTTGCTAAAAGATATTGGCCGCGTTTCTTATCATTCAATTACTGATGATGAAGCGTTAGAAGCATTTCAATTATTAACGAAAAAAGAAGGAATTATTCCGGCTTTAGAAAGCTCACATGCTGTCGCATATGCATTAAAATTAGCGCCGCAAATGAAGAAAGACGAAGGACTTGTCATTTGCTTATCAGGCCGCGGTGATAAAGATGTAGAGAGTATAAAACGTTATATGGAAGAGGTGTGAAAAATGGGAGTAGAAAAAATTAAAGCAGCGTTTGAAAATGGTAAGAAAGCATTTATTCCGTACGTAATGGGCGGAGATGGTGGACTTGAGAAATTAAAAGAAAGAATTCGTTTTCTAGACGAAGCAGGAGCAAGCATCGTTGAAATTGGTATCCCGTTTTCAGATCCAGTTGCAGATGGCCCAACGATTCAAAGAGCAGGGAAGCGAGCGCTAGATAGCGGTATAACAGTAAAAGGAATTTTTCAAGCATTAATAGAGGTAAGGGAAGAAGTGCAAATTCCGTTTGTACTCATGACATATTTAAATCCAGTACTCGCATTTGGAAAAGAACGATTCATCGAAAACTGCATAGAAGCAGGTGTAGACGGCATCATCATTCCAGACTTACCATATGAAGAACAAAATATTATTGCGCCGTTACTTCGAGAGGCAAACATTGCGCTAATTCCACTCGTTACCGTAACGAGCCCAATTGAGCGAATCGAAAAAATTACGAGTGAATCAGAAGGATTCGTCTACGCTGTTACAGTAGCGGGCGTAACGGGAGTACGTCAAAACTTTAAAGAGGAGATTCGTAGTTACTTAGAAAAAGTAAAATCACACGTCAACTTACCAGTAGTCGCAGGATTCGGTATTTCAACAAAAGAACATGTAGAAGAAATGGTTACAATATGTGACGGAGTTGTTGTTGGAAGTAAGATCATTGAGCTTTTAGAAAATGAAAAACGAGAAGAAATATGTGAATTAATATATGCAACAAAACAAAAAGAAGAGGCGTAAGTCTCTTCTTTTTGTTTTGCGTAATAAATGTTAAAATATACAGAAAATACATTTAATTCAGAGGTGAGAAGGCATGCTAAGACGCAAATTACTATATCTTCTTTTAACTATACCACTATACGCTTGGCTCATTAGCATGGCGAAAATAGAGTTGATGGCTCTATTTTTAGGATATGTATTTATCTTTTCCAACTTAAATCGTATTCAAGAACAGTCTATTTTAGAAATATGTCTATTTTCGATTAGTATAGAATTATTTAGTATCGTTTCGATTGTATTATTAAACGAATTATTTCTACGGATTCATTCATTTACATTAATGAAATTTGGGAATATTGTATTGCAAGCAATATGTACTTACATTGTGTTTGTTGTGTTAGAAAAAATAATTGGGCAGCAGACAGTTTTTCAGAATAATAGAAAATGGGGTGAATGAAAAGGAGCCGTTTGGCCCCTTTTTTGAATCTGTTGTAAAAACAATTGAAAATTATGTCATCTGTTATATAATAGTTAAAAATTGTATTTTAAACGAAATGAGATGATAACATGGCCATATTGTTGGCACTTATCCCAATTATGATGATTTTCATTTGTTTATTTTTATTTAAACAAACGTCATTAAGGTCCTCGTTAATTTCTTATGCAGTGTCTGTCGGAATCGTTTTACTCTCGCCAACGTTTCGATTAGGGATAAGTGAAACTGTGCACGCAACGATTAAAGGATGGTTAATTTGTTTTATTGTCGGGTACGTTTTATTTTTCGGTATTTTTTTATTTCACCTCATGAACAAAATGGGATACATCGATCAAGTAGCACGTTTTTTAGAAGAAATCACACATGATCGCTTATTACAAATGCTGCTTATGTGTTTTGGCATTTGTCCGCTTATTGAATCAGTAAGTGGATTTGGTATTGGATTCATGGTTGCAGCACCTATTTTTCTTTCGCTAGGCTATAAACCATTTCAAGCTGTACTGCTCTCATTCATCGGCTTACTAGCTAGTTCATGGGGCGCAATGGCAACGGGTACGATTATCGGTTCGCAGCTAATAAATATGCCTCTTACAACACTTGGTACAAATACAGCGTTATTAAGTATTCCGATGTTTGCTTACTTCGTTATTCTTTCTTTACACGTTGTTGGTGGCTGGCAAGCGGTTATAGAAAAGTGGAAAGAAGGAGTAGGGTTCTTTCTATTATTTTCTCTCGGAATATATCTTTCTAATGCGTACGTAAGTGTTGAACTAGCCGGGATATTAAGTTCTATCGTTACGATTACATTTGGCTTTCTTATCATTAAATTAAAAGGAAAAAGTGGGCAAAATCTTATAGCAGAACATGCCGCTGCAACGGAGAGAGAAGTATCCATTATAAAAATTATTAGCCCTTATATATTTCTAACAGTTTGTATTTTACTTTCTCGCCTCGTTCCAGCATTACATGATTTGTTCAGATCATATGCGGTTCTTGATTTGAAATCATACTCTTATAAACTAGAGTTACTATATTCACCAGGATTTTGGCTCGGTATGACTTGCTTATTTACTATTATTTTCTTCCGCATCCCGTCTAATATTATTAAACAATCATTCTCACAAACGATCAAACAATGGATTCCATTTGCTATTACGACGACAATGTTTATCGCCATTTCAGAACTAATGGGTGCATCTGGCATGCATTCATTACTTGCAAAAACAGCTGGTGAAACATTTGGAACCTTTTTCGTTTTTGTTGCTCCGTTTATTGGCGCTATTGGTGGATTTTTAACAGGTAGTAACGCAGGATCAAATGCAATGTTTATAAAACTACAAATGCAAACCGCACAAAACGTAGCACTCCCGTGGCAATATGTCACAACACTTCAAAACACCGCATCATCAGTAGCGACAATCGCTTGTCCATCACGGATTACATTAGGTGCTTACTTATGTAATATCCCTTACCGTGAAAATGAACTATTAAAGAAGACGACGTTAATGATCTTTGGTGCGGTTTTACTTGTAGTGGTAGAGGTTATTGTTTGGTATATGTTGAGAAATTAAAAATCCCCCTAACATAGGAGGATTTTTTTTATGAGTGGATAATGATTTAAATATGAATAGCTTCTACTAAATGAATAGGAGATGAAATGTATGCCCCTAAAAAACTACGGTGTGTTAAAAGGTACAGTTATACAATCAAAGATTGGAAAAGGGAAAACACCTCATTATCAAGTTCATTTACAAGATGAAGTAGGAGTAGATTATCGTATTGCAATTAACGTAAAATCGCAAAGTTATCCGTCAGAAGTTTTATATTTTGCGAGTAACAATATTAAATCAGAAGCGATTCATATTTTACCGACATTACCATTCGGTTTTACAGAAATAAAAAACAATGAACCGAAAGTGGCTTTAGATTATGTAAGAGGAAATCTATTTGATTCAAAACAAATGATTCCTTTGCCTCCCGAAAAAGCAGGAGCAGATAATGATTTAAACGAAAAAATAGAACGTTATATAAAGCGAGCGATAGAAGAAAAAGCGATTATTTACGCGTTTGGTGAAAGATGGGGACCAGAAGAAAACACACCAGATTCCTATTTTCATTTCAAACCAGGAAACGGTATACATGATATTCACATGAATCAAGGGAATGTAGAGAAATGGAAAGGTGATAATGGCATATGGCAAGACGGAGGGATACTCATTCACTTTGAAAAGGAAGAAGAATGGATTGGTATCTTTCTTGCATTCCAATCACAGTCATGGTGTACCGATGAAGAAGGGCATGCTCGTGTGCCTGTTGAGCATTGTGATTATAAGGGGAATAATTAATAAGAAGAGGGCGTTCAAAAAGAACGCCCTCTTCTTATTTTATAAAACGAAAAACTAACGAGTGTAGAAAGACAAGAGAAAAGCAGTGCTACACTAGAAAACGCAATGAGATACATATTATATTTCATAACCTGTCCAATTAGCTGGTTACTGTCGTATTGAAACAGTCCCGCTATGATGTTGAATAAAAATAAAACGATAAACATGACGATAACTCCGTCTATTGATCCTTTAATGTCTGGTTTACTTAAAGCGATATGTGCGGAAATACAAATGGCGATAAATAAAAATAACCAAAAGGAAGGATTCAATAAATTGCCGATTGTAAATAAGCTTTTCAATAATACAAACGTCGACAAGAGCATGTTTTGAATCATTTCTACATTAATAGAAGTAGAAGCGATCGTTTTTTCGAGAGTTGTATTAAATAAAAAATATGATTCTGGTACGAAATAGCGCATTAAAAGGATTAATGCAGTAATACCAGAAATAATAGGCCCGATGCCGATGAAGAAATTCCCAATTCGTTGATACACACTTTTTTGATTGTATTGATGTTGTACGTAACCTAATGCTCCTTGACTTGTATCTGTTGGGAAAAACTGCGTTGCTACAATTTTATGACGGAACAGTACGCACATAATGGCATGTCCAAGTTCGTGGATCGGAACACCAATCCACGCCGTTAAAAGGAATCCTTTTCTTCCGAAAGCCCTCGACCAATACATTCGTGTTAGTGATTCTAAATAACCTAATAGAAATCCAATTACAATGATAACGCCAATTAAGGAAAATAATTGGATTACGCTTGTAAGGAGTATTTGAAAAATTGATTTTACCAATTCCATTGTCTTTCATCCAATCTGTTAAAAATGTTATTTGTTCTGTTTCATAATAGCATTATTTTTCAAGATTGCTAGCATATATAATTTCTTTTGAAAGAAGGATTTCAGAATCTTTTTCTTGTAGTCATGTTTTATGTACAAAGTCATATATTGAATTTGTAACACCCTATATGGTATATGCTTAAGGAGGGATGAGAGAATGAAATGTCCGTCATGTCATACAGAAAATGCAGCAGAGGCAAAGTTTTGCGGGAATTGTGGACATTCGTTAACGGAAGAAGTAGTGGCAAGTAGTGGTCAAGAAGAAGGGCCGGAACAAGCACGCGCGGCACAAGTAAAGGAAACTCGGCCAAATGAAACGGTAGAGCAAGCGAAGCGGTTTGCGAGCGGCTATTTTCAATTTTTTAAACATGCATTACAAGCACCGACAGCGATTATGAAAAGCGGCACGATTGAAGTAAGAAATGGAATTGTAAGTCTTGTTCTTATTTGTTTTTTAGGAGCATGTATTTTTTATAGAATGATGAGTGCAGCATCAGCAGTTACGAGAACATTTGCACCAGATATATCTACTCCCACATTTTTTGTAGAATCTATAACGGTCTTTTTCTTTTTATTAATTTTAACTTTATTTGTCGGATTTATTATTTTTGTAAGTGGTAAGATGATGAAATCATCTTTTTCGTTTCTTGAAGTATTCGGTATATGGGGAACGCTAGCGACGCCGGCTATTGCTATATTAGTCCTTTCTTTTCTTTTTAGTTTCTTATTAATCTTTTTCTTACCGATATTATTATCGGTAGCTGCAACTTATATAGGGATTAGTATAACTGTAGCCATATTAAAGCTAGACAATGGCGGATTAGATCTCGTGTACACACTTATTATTGCAAATGTTTTAATTGGAATTGCAACATTTATTGTACTTTGGTCTTACATTAGCACGATAATTCAAGCCTTAACACAGGGAATAACTGGCTTCTAATGAAAAGGTGGTTGACTGGATGAATGTATGTACAAAGTGCGGAATTCAGTTTGAAGATGGTGTGCAATTTTGTCAAAACTGCGGGACGAAGAGGGGAAGTCCTGTAGTAAAGAAGAACATGAGCGGTGGTGCAAAGGTTGGCATTACACTGTTAGCACTATTTGTTATAGCGATTATTGGATTATATTTGTACGGATCATCGTATTATACGCAGGTGGCACAAGTAGATCGGATGATTACGATTTTACAAGAGAGGGACGGAGAGAAATTAGCTGAGATCATTACGGCAGATGATCAATCGGTTATGATAACAAAAGAGAGTTTAACGCCTCTATTTTCATATATAAAAGAAAATCCATCGTATGTGAATGAATTAAAAGAATATTTGAGACAAGGTGAAAAACAACGGGACGGAATAGAAAGAGCTGATTTTTCGTTAACGAAAGACGGAAAGTATTTCTTTATATTTGATCGGTATAAATTGAAAGTGAAGACGTACTATACCACTTTGCTTACAAATGAAAAAGGCGTATCGTTAAAAATGAACGGAAAAGAAATTGATAAGACAGATGACAAAAAGTTTGAGAAGCAATATGGGCCGTTTCTTCCGGGCAATCAAGTGTTTCAATCAGAATATAAAAATGATTATGTAAAACTATCGCGTGAGGAAAAGGTTGTACTTATGAAACAAAGCCAAAATAACGTAATGATAGATTTAACGTTGCAAGGTCAATATATTACAGTTCAAACGAACGCGCCTGGTGCAACATTGTACGTAAATCAAAAACCAGTTACAGCACTGGCAGGAGAAGAAATTACATGGGGGCCTATAGCGACTGATGGAAGTACGACGATTTATTTAGAACGAAATGGAGAAAATGGAAGGGAAACGACGAAGGTAGAAACGGTAACGGCACTTCCGTCTTATAATCTTCCATTTCAAAAGAAAAGTACAGAAAAAACAGTTGTTTATAATGTTACTCCGCCATCTACCACTCCGTATGTATATAATGGTTTCATTTTCCCAGATAGTGATATTCGAAAATTAACGAGTACAGATTTAGCATATTTATCGAAAGAACAGTTGAAAATTGCTAGAAATGAAATATATGCAAGGCATGGACATATTTTTCAGACGAAAGATATGCAAACGTATTTTTCAAAACAATCTTGGTATAGAGAAAATCCATATTTTACAGGAAAGCTAACAGATATTGAAACTTATAATGTTGAACTCATCAAATCAAGAGAATAAACATGTGAAAAAGGTACAGTGCATAACTGTACCTTTTTTATGGTTATTTATCTGAACCAGGATCCCTTGAGAAAAAGATGTGAAAGAGAAATGTGACTTTACTTGATCCTCCTGATGTACTAGCTTGTATATGTGATAAAGGACCAGATGTTAGGGCTGCCTCGGAATGGGGGGGTACGACTATTTTGAGCGCATGATCTGATTCTGGTGAAGCAGTAACAGTTATTGTATCGTCAGAGAAGTTCAGAATTTTAACTGAACCGACTGGAAAGATAGACTTGCCAGCATGTGATGCTGAAGCGAATTGGGTAGCTTTCCAAATATCTTGCGCAAACGTATCATCGTTAGATAACCAGGCACGAGCGCTGTATATTGTCGCATTAATGGAAAATTCTTGGTCAAGTGAGAGGGCGGGTTTCGGTTCTTTTGGTTCTTGCGGTTCATCTGGAAGCTGGGCGAGAAGGCCGGCGCACATATATTTCACCTACTTTCAATAGTAACTGTTATAGCATATTAAACATGTTGTTTATAAGACACGACGGCTACCTATTAAAGCATAGGTTTGTGCACCAAATTTGAAGATGGAATTCTCTTTCTTTACAATGGAAATAGGTGTTATTTCTATAAAATATGGAAAACGTAAAGAGTATGTAAAAAAGAAGGAGTGGTAAAGTGAACTATGTCATTATTGGCGGAGATGCAGCTGGTATGAGTGCAGCTATGCAAATTGTTAGAAACGATGAAAATGCAACTGTTGTAACGTTAGAAAAAGGTGAAATTTATTCGTACGCGCAGTGTGGGTTACCATATGTCATTAGTGGTGCTATCGCTTCAAAGGAAAAATTAATTGCGCGTAATGTGAAGACGTTTCGTGATAAATATGGAATTGATGCGAAAGTACGACATGAAGTAACGAAAGTAGATACGGAAAAGAAAGTGGTGTACGCAGAGCATACGAAGACGAAAGATATTTTTGAATTTCCGTACGATCGTTTATTAATTGCAACTGGCGTACGTCCTGTTATGCCAGAGTGGGAAGGTCGAGATTTGCAAGGTGTTCACCTTTTAAAAACAATTCCTGATGCTGAGCGCATATTAAAAACGCTAGAAACGAATAAAGTTGAAGATGTAACGATTATTGGCGGTGGTGCCATTGGACTTGAGATGGCAGAAACATTCGTCGAACTTGGTAAGAAAGTAAGAATGATTGAGCGAAATGATCATATCGGTACGATTTATGATGCAGATATGGCAGAGTACATACATAAAGAAGCAGATAAGCATCATATTGAAATTTTAACGAATGAAAATGTAAAAGCGTTTAAAGGGAAGGAACGAGTAGAAGCAGTCGAAACGGATAAAGGTACGTATAAAGCAGATCTTGTTTTAGTATCTGTAGGTGTGAAGCCAAATACTGATTTTCTTGAAGGGACAAATATACGTACAAATCATAAAGGAGCAATCGAAGTAAATGCATATATGCAAACGAATGTGCAAGACGTATATGCAGCCGGTGATTGCGCAACACATTACCACGTTATAAAGGAAATTCATGATCATATCCCGCTCGGAACGACTGCTAATAAACAAGGGCGACTTGCTGGACTGAATATGCTTGATAAACGAAGAGCATTTAAAGGTACGTTAGGCACAGGTATTATTAAATTTATGGATTTGACGCTCGCAAGAACAGGCTTAAATGAAAAAGAAGCAAAAGGGCTACATATCCCGTATAAAACGGTCAAAGTAGATTCTACAAATATGGCGGGCTATTATCCAAATGCAAAACCACTTTACTTGAAAATACTATATCGCTCTGATACGAAACAATTGTTGGGCGGGCAAGTAATTGGAGAAGAAGGCGTAGATAAACGGATTGATGTGATCGCAATGGCACTTTTCAATAAAATGAGCATTCACGATTTAGAAGATGTCGACTTAAGTTACGCACCACCATATAACAGCGTGTGGGACCCAATTCAGCAAGCGGCAAGGAGAGCGGAATAGCACTTTTTAAAGTGCTATTTTTTTTGCAAAGGTAGGTAAACTTTTTTAGCGAATAATAAAGAGGAAGAAACAGTTACATATAGGGAAGGGGATCTTTAAAAATGTTTGTAACACTTCAAATAGTTCAAGAAACAGAAAAAGAAATATTGCGTAATTTGTATGCACTATATCTTCATGACCTCTCTACATTCACTCCCAATATAACGATTGAGGCAAATGGATTTTTCGAATACGAAGATTTGCACATGTTTTGGGAAAATGACGGAATCACTCCGTATTTTATTAAAAGTGATAATGATATTGTAGGATTTTTGTTACTACTGGAACGTCCTTTTTTGAAGAAGGAAAACGACTTTGGTATAAATGACATTTTCATATTGAATCAGTACAAAGGGAAAGGAATCGGTAAACAAGTTATTGCGAATGTACTAAAAGAGAAACGAGGGCAGTATTTCGTTATCGAACTTGTGAAAAATATACCAGCAGTTTCTTTTTGGAAGAAAGTATATGGGGAGATAAACATCGAATTTGATGAGAAAACACAGTTAATTGATGATGAAGAATGTCTCGTTCAAACGTTTGAAATATAATGAAATCGATGCACCTAGTATATTACTTTGAAATTTAACTTTATTTCGAATATACCGTTTACCCTTGAAAACATAGTACTTATCGCTTATATTTTCATATAGTATTTATTTTTAAATAAAGCAATGAACGAACCAGGGGGCGCAGTATGGCAATTAACATGAAAACAATCGAAGAATGGATTGCTGAATCAAACGCAAGACATGAAGAAGACTTTGGAAACGTTGTTGAAGAGATGAAAGAAGTATGCATCGGACTTGATAACGCGACATTAATCTATACGAAAAATGTATTTTGTTTCGGTAAAAAAGTAGAAGTCTTTTTCTTCTTCCAAGACCATGTCGTGATTGGACAAGAAAAAGACGAATGTATTGAGATTGAAAAATTAAAGTATGATGCTATTACACATAGTAACTTAAAAACAAATGATAAAAATACAATGCTAGAATTAAAGTTTGCTAACGGACAATCTATCAATTTAGATAGTTTAAATGATAACTACGGTACGAAAAATTGGTTATTTGCTAGACAAATTAAGAGTATTTTTAAGTTAATCTAGTAAAAAAGCACGCCGTCCATCGGCGTGCTTTTAACTATGCAAAACCCCTTTTAACCAATTCCGCGCTCGATACGCCCCAACAGGAATTTGAATAAGAGACGTTTCATTCCCAGCATCAATACCGTACAATTGATCACATGAATTTGTATCAAAACTAAGTAATGGATGCCCGCCCATCCCCATCGCGGTCGCTGCAAAAACGAGTTTATGAACGAGGATACCAGCTTCCATTTGGTGAATACGATATCCTCTATAGCCTAATGCACGTGTATAGTAATCTTTCTTTCCGACTACATGTAAGCAAAGTGGTACTTGAAAAAGGTTAACGTTATCCATCGTCATACTAGATTGAAGAGGGTAACGAAGGTCTCCATACCGAATTGGTTGTATCGAATGTGTTTTACTATTATAAGCGTAAGCCCCGTTTTCAATATTTTTCACGTTATAAAAACATCCATATAAGAAGACGCGTGCATTTTCATTTGCATACTTACCGTCAAGGTCGTTGTAATAGGGGAAGGAGAGGCTCGCTTCTTGTAGTAAAGTAGCGAGCTCGGCTGCATCCCATTTCGTTAAAATAAAGTCCGCATCAGGAGAATATCGTTTTTTACAAAGTTGTAGGAAATCATACGATAACCGTTCTACTTTTGGTAGCTGTACAGCGTACGCATTATGTTGATAGTGCTCTTCATGATGTAGTGTTTGGAAGTGTGCTGTCGATTCGATCATAGAAGCTTCATTTATTTTTGTTATCATCGGATATTCACCTACATGTTTTGAGCGAACGAAATGTTCATGTGCTAACGGCGGAATTTGTTGCAACAACTCATGAGAAGTAACTGTTTTATTTTCACGGTAATCATTGTGAAACCAATTAGTTTCTGGCTCTGTACTTAAAGGAATAACGGCATACACACTTTCTTCACCTTCTGACAATCCGACTAAGTGATTCATTGCCCGGTCTAGAAATTGAAAATATACGCCATTTGTGTAGCCAAACTGTTTTGCACTTTCTAGTAATTGTCCAATAAGGACCCCGCTATCTAATCCTTGAAGACGATATGAAAAATTATTGTATTTAAAGAAATTTTTCCAAAACATAGTAGATATAAATGCAGCACCGAAACAAGACTGTATGTTACAGCGATTACCGAGTGCGTCTGCTAAATAAGAATCGAAATTTCCTTCGCGAAGTAAAATAAGCCGGTGATGCGCGGCGTCATAATGGTAAATGCCGTCTGGATAATCGTCAATCTTTAAATAGATATACAATTCATTCGGATATAAAGCGCCGCCTGAAGGAATAGATCTTCGTAATACATTTCTCTCGCTATTTAGCTGACATAATTGTGTTACACCAAATGAATACCAAAGGTAGTGACCAATTTCATCTAAAGTAGGTGTAGTAGAAGAGTTCGGTAAAGATAATGGGATTTCTAAGGAGAGCGGGATGGTAGGTACATTTCGATATAATTTATAAGGAAGCGGTGCGTCTTTCCAGTCCACCTCATGATTCGGCATAATTTCATCGATAGAGAAATGGAGATGATGTAAAAAAGTATCTAGCTGCATGAAATCCCTCCTTTACTATGGAAACGGATGTGGATGTGGATTTAATCTTTCATTCGTTAAAGGTTCGTCTGTATATCCAAGTGTCATCGGTACGGTATATACCCGGTCCAGTCCTGTAATCCGAGTAAGATGGTGTCCGAAAGTCATCGGTAACATGCCTGGAATAATAACTTTTACACAGTGTAGTCCGTTCTTTTCTATAAGGGGAGCGGTTTGATCTACAACGATTATTTCAAGATTAGATTGATGCAAACGATTTAAAAGTTGGCGGAGATCGGATGTTAAATCCATATCAAATGATTGTGATACATTCATTTCTTGGAACGTTTGCACCGGTGCATCTTCTCGTAAAAGGAAGTGAAGACGTTCTTCCGTTTCTTTCAATCCGTACAGCATACTATGGTCTTCCATTTTATTAACGAAATAAGGATCTTGTAAGCATTTTTCGTAGTATTCTCTTTTGTGCTCGAGCTCATCGTCTGTTATAAGTAACATGCCTGCTATTTCTTGAATGGCACTTTTTAAAGCTCGAATAGAATCTAAATGAGCGCCTCCCGCACAAACAACGTTCATTCCATTTTCACGTGTATTCTTTGCAATTACCCATAAGCTCGGGATGCCGTGTTCCATCGTCGCGTTAAAAGCGTGTAATTCATATCCAGTAATCGTACGTAACCGCTGGATCATTAATTGTAATTCTGTATCATTTGCTGAACTAAGATCAAGGCGGGGAAGAGGTAATTCGGCATACCAAGTGAGTAAGAAGGCATCACGCTCTACAATTTCTAAAATGCCGTGAAAAATCGCTTCTTCTAAACTACCGCCAATTGCACATCCATTTGATGTTTCATACACGAAAGCATCTCGATGACCAAGGCTATAATAAGCAATTGATTCAGGAACTAAAAGCGGTCTGTTTTGTGATAAAGAATATCCCCATACCCAGTTTTGCTCATAATCAGGATCAAACGGCTTAAATGGAAAATTATCACGATTGTAGTGTTCATTTGTATGCACACCGAGTGTAAGGGGATTTAGTGCATGTTCCTCTAAATCATGAAAACTACCATGCACATTTGTCTTTTTCCCGCGAGGCGACATACCGCAATATCGTTCTAAACCTTCTAAAATAGCAGTTGCTTCACTCACTGCAAATGAATGAGTTCGGCCTGCAACACCTTCATTTCCAAACATTAATGGCATGTTTATAATGACGTCAGCGAATGGCAATAAAGAATGCTGCATTTTGCCGTTCAACATACCGATCCGATAATCTAAATAGTCTTTCGTTAAAAATGTGTTTAATTCATGAATGGAACGGCAGCGATACGTTTCGGTGCTTACTTTTAAATTCGGTTGTAAAGAAACTTCCGCCGCATCCGCAGTATCATCAGGTAAACTACTACATACAGGACAGAGAGGATCTGGAAGAAAAGAATGCCGCGTACATTGTAATGTTTGTAAGTTTAGTAAAATAAGTTCATTTTCTAAAGAAGAATGGTTATGAGTTAATATTTTTTCTGTTTCTGCGCAAATAAGATGGCACATTTGTAACATGCCATTTTGGGTGGCACGTACATCACGCCTCGTTCCATTTTCGGCTTTAAAGGCATATTTCCGCTGTAGTTCCCACATTTCTTTTTGATCAAAGCCAGCGATAAAACGGCGTCCATCAGAACAATGGGAACATCCGGGCGTAAGAGGATGAATGTAAGGACCGATAATACCTTCGCCAAATGAAGTGAAACCACGAAGCCACGGAATATGATTTGAGCGAAAAATTAGCTCAGCATCATGATGAATAGTAGAAGGAGATCCATCATGTAATACGAGAGCGAGATAAATATTTTCAGGAAGTTCTTCTGTAAGGGTATGCTGACGAATGATGGAATATTGTTTGCATAATTGATCATGTACATAGTCTGCAAGAAGGCCATCCCCTATAAGCAATATATTTTGAGTCATAGACCGTCCTCCTTTGCAATTAATACCCCATACACACCGTCTAAGTTTTCTTTCAAAAATGGTTCGATTGCTAAATCAAACACGAAGGGATAAAAATTATGTTCTTCTAAATGCTGTAAGGCAAGCTGTAAAGATTGCACACTTGGAATTTCTTCTTCCGCTTGTATTTCCACCCTAAAAGAATCCGTGTCATATAAAATAATAGATGATTCAGGCAAGATATTAGCTCTGTAAGGAGTCTCTTCACTTTGAATGTGGAGCAGTGATAGTTGTAGTGCGCTCCGTAACGCTAACGTCATATTAATATTAGATGCACCGTACCATTTATCATTTATACCAACCCAAACGACTGGAAAACTGAGAATCTCTTCACTCATTGCGATTTTAGGTGTTTCATGAATTGTAGCAAGGGCATCGTAATAAAATCTACAATGTTTATCGTGAATATCAGTTAAATCAATCGTTGTAAGTTCTTCTAGCATATGTGACTGCCGTTCATACAATTTATTATTTAAATGTTGTTGTAGTGCCCGGTAAAATCCTTCTGTCATCGTTTCTCCAGCGCCAATACCGATATCGTTATGTTCAGGAATAAGGCGGTGAATGATTTCTGCTACATATGTTTCAATTCCTGTTAAACCAGCTTCTCGGCGTGCTTCATTATGAGTTAATCCACTGCGAGTCATAAGAGGCAGAAGGGGAGCTGGGCCATCTGATAATGGATTGGCTACTTGAATATAGCATTGTGATAACGGTAATTGATATGAATCTTGTTCATCCCATACATGGAATATACCGGCTTCTTTAGAAGTTAATGAGTCGAAAAAGCGGAATACATCAGTTGAAGTATGTTGGTTGGACCGATGCTCAAGTTTTTCAGAAAGATTTTCTATCGTATCAATTGTAAAACTTTCATCAGTTGCAAGAGGGTGTTTTATAAAAGGATGCCACGTTCCTTCAAGTGTTTCATAGTTTAATAAAAAGAATTGTAATTTTTTTTCACGATATAAATCATCCGCGACATGTTTAAACAATTCAAAAACGATTACATTTGCTAACATTGCAGATGTAATTGGTGAGAAGGAATCTGATGAATTTTCATTTTGCAAAGTCGTTTCATGTAGCCGATGCCATGCGGATTCCCAGCATTCATCACGATTTTCCGTTACGACAGGTCCAGCTATACCGAGTGTTGATAAACAAATAGCTGGTATAAAATTCTTTTTCGTTTCTCTACAAATAGTGTGAACTGTTTTTAAACCGTCAATGTCTCCATTTTGAGAAACATATAAAATCCAATCAAAAGGTTCGAATACTTCATGCAAGGGACGGTCAATTGTAGTATCGATTTCTTGAATGAGTACACCGTTATCAACTTCATATGCACGTTCTATTAGCTCATGTATTCTGTCATAGTTTGTTTCATCTCGATCTGTAACGAGGTAATGAAATGTAGGTAAACCAGATTCTAATAAAGAAGAAACTAAAGAAGTAAGCATATCTCCGGAGCCAAGTACAAGGACATTTGCTCCGCGGTACGTTTCAAATTTTAAAGCACCTGAATGAGAATCAGCTTCTAAAAATTCAATTTGTGAAGCATATCTGTCGAGTAATGTACTGTTTAATTCATGAGGTGCATCTTGATTTGCATCGCGAACGAAACCATTTTCATATAAAACCTCTCCAATTTCAAATACACGATTTTGATAGGGGAGAGGGAGACCATCAGTTATTTCTGCTAAAGAATGATTACCGTTAAACATTGGCATTAATTTTTCAATCCAGTCATAAATTCCATCACCGTCCATGCGAAATGAACTGGCGTTATTTCGAAAATAGACACCCCCGTTTGAATCGGGCAGGAAGAAAGTATCCTTATTTACTTTAAGTTTTGCATGAATTGGAAGGTTATTCATTTTAATCCTCCTTACGTTTAGGCATACATTATTATCTTATGTCATGAAATTTGTCCCGTATGAACGCAAAAAAAGGCTGTAGAATGATGTATTCTACAGCCTTTATATATTAGATTATTAATCTATCAACCTTCTAATAATAATGATTTTGGATCTTCAAGCATATCTTTAACAGCAACAAGGAAGCTAACTGCTTCTTTACCATCAACAATACGGTGATCGTAAGATAAAGCAATGTACATCATTGGGCGGTTTTCCATACGCTCGTTATCAATTGCAACTGGGCGTACTTGGATTTTATGCATTCCTAAAATACCAACTTGAGGGCTATTTAGGATTGGTGTTGACATTAGAGAACCGAATACACCACCGTTTGTAATTGTAAATGTACCACCTTGTAGTTCTTTTAATGAAAGTTTGTTATCGCGTGCTTTCATACCTAAATTACGAATTTCACTTTCGATTTCAGCGAAGTTTAATTGGTTAGCATCGCGTACAACTGGAACAACTAATCCATCTGGAGCTGCTACTGCAATACCGATATCATAGAATTTTTTGATGATAAGCTCGTCACCTTGAATTTCAGCATTTAATAATGGGAATTGTTTTAATGCTGCAACAACTGCTTTTGTGAAGAATGACATGAAGCCAAGACGTACATCATGTTTTTTCTCGAAAGCGTCTTTACGCTCTTTACGTAATTCCATGATCGCACTCATATCAACTTCGTTAAATGTTGTTAACATTGCAGATGTTTGTTGAACTTCTACAAGACGTTTTGCAATTGTTTGACGGCGGCGGGACATTTTCACGCGCTCAACTGGTTTTTCGAATTCCGTTTTTGCAACTGGAGCAGGAGCTGGGCTCTTTGGAGCAGCTGGTGCTTCTTTTGGTGCTGCAGCATGAGCTTGTACATCATGTGGTCTCACGCGTCCAAGTGGATCTGTGCTACGTACGTCGTTTAAGTCGATTCCTAATTCACGAGCCATTTTTCTAGCAGCTGGTGATGCGATAGGACGGTTCGTATTTGGTAAGCCTTGTAGACTCGTAGTTTGTTCAGCATTTGGAGCCGCAGCTTTCGGTGCTTCAGCTGTTTCTTGTTTTGCTTGCTCAGCAGGTGGTGCAGGTGTACTTACTGCAACTGGTGCTCCATTAGCATCTAAAATTGCGATAGTTGCGCCAACTTCAACTGTATCCCCAGGTTCGCCTAGTAACTTCGATACAATACCTGAATCTTCTGCAATGATTTCTACATTGACTTTATCAGTTTCAAGCTCAACAACGCTGCCGCCTTTCTCAACTTTGTCGCCTACGTTGATAAGCCATTGTGAAATAGTTCCTTCGGTAATAGATTCTGCAAGCTCAGGTACTTTAATTTCGATCATTTTAAATGTCCTCCCCTTATTTGCCTAACGGTGTGTTTTTTCTTCTTTTGTCTTCGGTAATCTCCATTTGTTAGCCTGGCCTTGGGCAGAATATCTGCCCAGGGAACAAGCTAGAAACCTTCATTATTACTTTTTAGTTGCTGAAAACTTCAATTTCTTGTTTATCTTGACGGAAGTTATACTTCACATCTAAAGCGTGTGCAACAATTAGTTCTTGCTCAGCTTTGTGAGCGAATGGATCGCCGCCAGATGGACTAGAGCGATCAGGACGTCCAATGTAACCTGTTTTCACTTTATCTCCAGCAAGTTCGAACAGAATTGGAGCCATGTAATGCCATGCGCCCATATTACGAGGTTCTTCTTGAACCCAAATGATTTCTTCTAAGTTTTTAAATCGTTTAATAATAGATTGAACTTTCTCAGCAGGGAATGGGTACAATTGCTCGATACGAACGACATGAACTTCGTCTAAGTTGTACTCATGTTTACCAGACTCGATTTCTGCTGCTAAGTCAATCGCCATTTTACCTGTGCTTAAAACAAGACGTTTTACTTTATTTGGTTTCGTGCCAAGGTTTTCTTGTTCTAAAGCAGGTTGGAAACGTCCTTCGCTTAACTGACTAGCAGTTGAAAGCGTAAGTGGGTGACGTAATAAACTCTTCGGCGTCATCAGTACTAATGGTCGAACAGCTTCTGTTCCTAAGATAGATGCTTGACGACGCAGGATATGGAAGTACTGTGCCGCGCTCGTTAAGTTTGCAACTGTCCAGTTATTCTCAGCAGCTAACTGTAAGAAACGCTCTGGACGTGCACTAGAGTGCTCTGGTCCTTGACCTTCATAACCGTGTGGTAATAGAAGAACTAAACCAGATTTTTGACCCCATTTTGCTCTTCCAGCTGAAACATATTGATCAAATAATGCTTGCGCAGTATTTGAAAAGTCACCATATTGCGCTTCCCACATAACAAGAGTTTCTGGAGCGAATACGTTATAACCATATTCGTAACCAACAACAGCAGCCTCTGATAACGGACTGTTATGAACAGAGAATGATGCATTAATGTTTGGTAAGCGATGTAATGGTGAATATGTTTCATTTGTATCAGTATCGTGTAATACGATATGACGGTGCGCAAATGTACCACGCTGTGAATCTTGACCAGTTAAACGAATTGGCGTACCTTCTTGTAAAATAGAAGCGAATGCTAATGACTCAGCAAGTGCCCATTCAATTTTACCGTTCTCTTCTAAAGCATCTTTACGGCGCTCAAGAATTTTCTTCACTTTCGGATATACGTTAAAGCCTTCTGGCCAAGATAGTAGACCTTCATTAATTGCACGAAGTGAGTCAATCTCAACACCAGTATCAATTGGTTGAATGCCTTTTGCAACAACATCTGGCACTTTAACGTGAATTGTTGCATCGCTCGTATCAGCTGGCGGTACTTGTGCATAATCGGATTTTAATTGTTCTTGCGTAAACTGAGTAATTGTTTCAACCTCATCTGCATTTAGAACACCAGCAGCTTGTAATTGATCTGCATAAATTGCTCTTACAGTTGGGTGATTTTTAATTTTTTTGTACACTTGTGGTTGCGTAACCGCTGGGTCATCCATTTCGTTATGACCATATCGACGGTAACCGATTAAATCGATTAAGAAGTCTTTTTTGAACAACATGCGATATTGAATCGCAAGGTTAGCAGCTGCAAGACAAGCTTCTGGATCATCAGCGTTCACGTGAACAATCGGAATATCGAAACCTTTTGCAAGGTCACTTGAATATTTCGTAGAACGAGAATCATAGCTATCAGTTGTAAAACCAACTGCATTGTTTGCGATAACATGAATCGTTCCGCCTGTTTGATACGCGTTCAATCTGCTTAAGTTGAGCGTTTCAGATACAATACCTTGACCAGGGAATGCAGCATCACCATGAACTAAAATTACGAATGATTTTGAAATATCTTGATCTGGAAGACCAGATTTTTTACGATTCTCTTGAGCAGCACGTGCGAAACCTTCTACTACAGGATTCACGAACTCAAGATGACTCGGGTTATTTGCTAATGTCACGCGAGTGCTAACTTCTTCGTTACTAACGACTTGTTCTCTACCTAGGTGGTATTTTACGTCGCCAGTCCAGCCAGAATTGGCTACTGCGCCTTCTATTTTTGCATGTTTGAACTCAGCAAACATGTGACTATATGGTTTTTCTAATACGTGAGCAAGTACGCTTAGACGACCGCGGTGAGCCATACCAATCATGACATCCTCTACACCGTTCTTAGCACCTTCTAGAACAATTTCATCTAAAACAGGCACAAGCATATCAACGCCCTCGATAGAGAAACGTTTTTGCCCAACGAATGTTTTATGCAAGAATTGCTCGAAACCTTCAACAGCTGTTAAACGTTTTAAAAGAGCAGTTCGTTTTTTATTTGATAGTGGTTGACGCAATGAATTTGATTCCACCATTTGATGCAACCACGTGCGTTCTTCACTATCTTGTATATGAGAAAATTCATAAGCTAAAGATTTTGTATAAACGTCTTTTAATCTATGAATTACATCAAGTGCAGTGTGAATACCTTCTGGTGCATCTTGCCATACTGTTTTCGCTGGAATCGCTTTCAAGTCAGCATCGCTCAGTTCGTTCATTGCTTTCTCAAGAAGAGATTGTCCATTTGCAGCATCTTCCATCGGGTTGATGTGAGCCAACGTGTGCCCGAAAGAACGAATCTGCTCAACAAGTTGAACGACTTTAAGAATTTTTTCAATGTTACCTGTGTTTTGAGGAGAAAAATGTGTTGCTGTGTTGTCCCCTGTTACGACATCATCTTGAAACGAAGGAGCTCCAAAAATTTCAAAAAGCTCTTGTAATTCCGGATCAACAGAACCTGCTCCAGTTACGTAAAGATCATACTGTTCAATCACATAACCAAGGTTCGGACCGTGGAACTTGGCCCAAGGGTTTGTCGTTGTATTCTTCCTCGTCATTTGTTTAAACCTCCCAATGCATATAATCCTTTTCCATACAAAAGGTGCATTTTGCTCTTTTCAATAATTGATGAACCAATAATCAATGTAAATGTTTTCTTTACTCTTATGTTATTACAATAATTTACATAATACCAAACACTATTACTTATCTGTTTTGTAAAAAAACATTCACAATAACTTATCACCCAAGTTAATCTTTCACTTTATAAAGTAATTTTACAGAAAAATGGGGTGGATATATTTGGTATACCTACATTGAAAACTAGAATTGTTACATGTAAATATAAGTATAATCATTGGAATGTTTTGATAAAAGTTGATTCGAATTATGTATATTGAAATAATAAGCGCTTTCATAGATATTATACAACAATATAACGGAATATAG
>NZ_QPEL01000084.1:0-13030 GCF_008368965.1 Bacillus sp. AY2-1
AAGTATCCGTTCGTACTTAATGTAGCAGAACTTACACCTAGTATTAAAATCACTATTAGTAAAGGTAAGTTTTTAACCAATTTGAATCCCCCCTTTAAATATAATATCTTTATATTATTATATCACACACTAGGTTATGTAATTAATATAAGATAGTTATCTATGGGAATTTAACATATTTTTTCGTTTTGGGGGTGACCTATTTTTTTAGCTTGATAGCGATGTGGTGCTACCCCAAAATAAAAAGATTAGGAGTGAATCCTAATCTTTTTATTTATACATATTTTTGGTTGTTATATCACTATCAATTCCAAAACGGGATATTTTGAATAAATGAAACCGTCAAAATTAGTGTTGATGCGGAACCAGCAGTTACTAAAGTTACTATTTTTCGTCCATTCTGTTCTTTTGAAGGTTTTATAAGTTCTGTAATTAACACAATCCATATTATGATAGAGACTATTGAAATAATATTTATAGACATATGTATCACATCCCTTCTTGTTTTTACATAAATATTTCTTCTTTTATAAAATAAAAGCAATTTAACAAGAAAACATGTACCTCATTAAAAATCAATATTTCCCTGTTAAACCACCTTTTTTAAATAGAAATACGACTGATAAAACGATAACAACAGCCTTCAAACTTCCCCAATATGGATAAATAGTATGATCTGTTAGACTAGCATATTGAAAAATATTCTCTAAACCGAAAATTCCTATCATGACTGCTAAAATAAATGAAGCTGATCCATACGTCCCGTTATGATAGAGGGTAAATAAGTATATTGCACATATAAGTGGTACGATGATTTGTAATAAGAGTGTCATAATTAGTCCCCCAGTATATTGATACTTATATTATATACAAAATTGTAATAAAAAGGAATGCGACTTATTTAATACTAACAGAACTACTCTAATCATATTCTTCTATAAAAAAGAAGAAAAAGGGGTGTACAGTTAATTGACAAAAGTTAAAGTTAATTTACGACCCATTGTTCATAACGTAAATTTACCAACCGTATTGAAAACAACGATACTTCCAGGTGAATCGACCGAAAGACTATTTATCGCAACTCAATTAGGAGAGATTTTTTACATAGGGGACGGAGTTATAAAAAAATTTTTAGATATGCGTCACCTAATTATTAAATTAGGTACATCTGAAGAAGGTGTTTCTAGTAGCGGTTATGATGAACGAGGATTACTAGGACTTGCATTTCATCCGCAATTTTATCAAAACGGTTTATTTTATCTTCATTATTCAGTAGCCGGAACTCAAGGTCCAGGTGCACTTTCTGAACAATTTAAACCGAATCCTTGTGACCCTAAAACGTTAAATTTAAAGTGGGTTAATAGAAATACGCAATATGATCACATTGATACAGTGGAAGAATGGACTTTACAATCTAACGGCCAAGCTCAAAAGCGACGAACATTACTGAATGTAAGAAGACCATTTTTTAATCATAACGGAGTCAATAGTTTAAACTTTTCACCTGAGACTGGAAAACTTGTTTTTACAAATGGAGATGGCGGATCAGGTTATGATCCATTTAATTTAAGCCAAGATGATTTAGAAATAGCAGGAAAAATAATTGAAATCGATGTAAATAAAAATACATTTATAAATAACCCTCCTGTAGTTACACGCTTTAATGACCTTCCTTTATCTATACAAGAAACACTTACAGTAATTGCAAAAGGAGTACGTAATATAACCGGCATTTCATTTCAAAGGTTTTATAATCAATATATCAAATACACCGGAAATGTCGGACAGGATATTGTAGAGTCTATTTTTTCATTTGTTCAATATAAACCTATACCAGTTACAGAACTTGTTCAAATGCATTTTATGAGGTTAACTCCCAATCAAGATGGTTTTATCAATTTTGGGTGGCGAGGATGGGAAGGGGATTTACCTACTTCTTTTATACGACATTGTTCCGAAAATCAGACTTTGGATGAGAGAACAATAGTTTATTATGATGAAACAATACAAACTTCAGTGAAGCGTATTCTGCCTCTACTTAGTTATTTTCATAAAGATTTTAGAACCGATAAGTTTGGAGGAACTTCACTTACAGGAGTTCAGCCATATATGGGAAATGCAATTTCAAATTTAACGGGTAGCGTTGTTTTTACCGACCTTGCTAAGAAAGAAGATTCTCGACCGCCAGTTAAGGGTGTTTTAGCTTATACTAGAGCCGGTACAGACGGTAAACATGCTGACTTTCATGCTATTGAAACCAATTATGATTTTGGTACGCAAGCAGCTTATTATATGAGTTTAGGAACAAATTCGGCTCAAACTAGGTTATATTTAGGAGTTTACGGTTCTATGAAAGTAACTGATTTTAACAAAGGTACCATTTTTGAAATTATTCCTTGATACGATACAAATGCTCAGTCTAAAAACATAAGGAATTTATTCTGTTTTCAAAACGCAAGACTTAACTTGTCCCCCTAAAAATCTTCAATGTATTAGCATCTATTAACTTGGAGAAAGTAACTCATAAACCATATGTGTACGAATAATATAGAAAGTAATGAATGAGGTATCTTTAGGGGGTATTTTAATGAATCGTTTTGTACGTTATTGGTATCAACTGATGATAGAGCATGATATAAGCTTTGTTCATAAAAGAAAATTGTCCCTTGCGAATAAGTTAGTACTTACAGCTTTGATGAGTGCATTGGCCACCATGTTTCAAGCGGCGGGGAACTTAATTCCTGGTATAGGTTTGCTCATTAGTCCATTTTCGACATTGCCGATTTTTTTTTGCTATTCTCTATTCTATTCGTGAGGGAATACTTTCTTATATTCTTACTATTTTTCTATTATTTATTATTGAGCCAAGTGAACTAATTGTCTTTCCTTTTACTACAGGCTTATTAGGTCTAGCCTTAGGACTAGCCTTTTTAAAATTCAAGAGGAGAATTTGGATTGTTTCCTTTTCAGCGACTTGTCTACTTATAGGGATTATGATCGTTCTCGATGTTTTCCGTTTTCCGGTACTTGGTCCTACTGTTCATACAACTATGGACATAAAAATTATTTTATCAATATTTATACTGAGCTTTCTATACTGCTGGATTTATGCAGGTTTTTGCAGAATAATGATGAATAGATTATGTAAAGTGTTGTATTGACAATGGCATAATGAAGATTGGAGAATGCATTCATGACTAACGTTGCAGTTAGAAGACCAAATTTGAATGATGTAGATGAACTATATTTATTTTTCCGGATAGTTATTACGAATACATACAAAAATGAAGGATTGTCACAATTATTGGATGACATAGAAAATGAAATTAACTCAAAAAAGCAGTATTTGAAAAGTGATTTTGATAGTAACGGAGAAAGTCGTTACTTTTTATTAGCAATTGATACAAGTAACGATAAAATCATTGGAACAATCGAAATTGGTCCAGCAAGTACATTGATTAATAGTTGTACAGGTGGTGTACTTAAAAATTTGTATGAAATAGGAACTGTATTCATACTTCCGGAGTATCAAAGAAAGGGAATAGGGAGTTTATTACTACATACAATGTTTCTTACATTACTTAGCAGAGGGATAACAGAATATTGTTTAGATAGTGGATATAAAAATGCGCAAAGTATATGGACGAAAAAGTTTGGAAAACCTAGCTATGTATTGAAAGATTACTGGGGCGAATCCAGTGATCATATGATTTGGAAGAACAATTTACATGATACACCTATAATATTTGAATTATAAAATGAAATATGCCTCTGAACATAGCTTTTCTTACTTATGTATGCTATTATTTATCTTTATAATAAAAGAGGACGTGAATGAACTTGATTAAAATTAAAATTCCTGAAGCTGATGTTTCAATTACTGAACGTAAACAAGTTATTAAAGGAGACGAGCCAATCATTACTCCAATTAATGGCTTTATCGATTTCCACTTGTTCCCTAGAGATAAAGGCGGCATTTTTATGTTTTATAATATTAATGACGAACTTCTTTTCGTAGGTAAAGCTCGTAAAATTAGACAACGTATTAAGAAGCATTTTGAAGATAATGTTTCACCAATTAAAAATCACCGTGATGAAGTATACCGCATTGATGCATGTATCGTAGAAGATCCAACAGAAAGAGAAATTTACGAAACATATATCATTAATGAATATAAAGCGAAATATAACGTTGATAAAGTATTTTACAAATAATCAACATTAATAAAAAACAATCCTAGCTAATATGCCAGGATTGTTTTTTATTTAGATTTATTCTTCATATCTTTCTCCTTTTTTCAAATGATTAGCCACAATAAAACAGAATATCCCTATAAATATAAGTACAATACCAACCGTTTTATGTTTTCCCTCAAAGAAAGGAATATCTGAAATAACATTTGTCATACATAGTCCTAAAAATACAAGGATAGGGCCCACCCAAAGTAATACATTACCGAATTTTGTGTGCTTCCACATAATAACCCTCCTTAATTCTCTTTACATATATATCCATAAATTAAAAGTAAATTCATAGAGAAATATAGTTTTTTTCATATCGAAAATTTAACCCTCATATATTGGTACAAGCAAAAGAGAAAGGAGACCATCATGAATTGGTTAGAAGCTTTCATATTAGGTATAATTCAAGGTTTAACAGAATTTTTACCAATCAGTAGTACCGGACATCTTTATTTAGGAAGGCATTTATTTCAATTAGATAAAGCAGGCTTATTTTTAGATACGATGTTGCATATTGGGACTTTACTTGCAGTGTTTATTTATTACAAAAAAGAATTTATATATTTAATTAAAAACCCATTTTCAAAGCTCATGTTATTACTTATTGTTGGGACGATACCTGCAGTTGTTATTGGTTTATTGTTTAAAGACTTCTTTGAAGATATTTCAAAAACAGGAATCACGATCGGTTGGGAGTTTTTAGTGACCGGATTCTTTCTCTACATGGCAGATAAACAAAAGAATGGTCGTAAAAAAATGGATGACATCACATATAAAGACGCATTAATTATCGGTTCATTTCAAGCGGCTGCTATTTTCCCAGCGATTTCTCGTTCTGGTATGACAATCGTCGCTGCATTATGGAGGCAGTTAGACCGTGAAACTGCTGCTTACTTTTCTTTTTTATTATCAACGCCAGCCATTGTCGGAGCCATTATTTTGCAATTTGTAGACGTTTTTCAAGGGAAAGCAGAATCTATTTCTAGTACATCTTTAATTGTCGGAACGTTATCAGCAGCGTTTTTTGGATACATAGCCGTTTCATGGATGATTCAATATTTAAAACGTCACTCCTTAAAAGTATTCGCGTATTACGTATGGGGATTAGGTATTTTAATTTTAATGTTGCAATTTACTGATGTATTTTAAGTATAATGATAAAGAAGTTAATTAGTTTAAGATCCTGTTTCATTCATACAAGGCAGGATCTCTTTTTATTAAGGGGGAAAATATGTTTAATACGGCTATCGTTATTGGTGGAAGTATGGCAGGAAAGTTTGCAGCAAAAGCATTATCAACTTCTTTTAAAGAAGTAATCATTATAGAAGCTGGTGAAAGATGGGATGGAAAGTCTTCGAGAAAAAGAGTTCCACAAAGTAATCATCCTCACGTGTTATTAAAAGGTGGAGAAAACGCAATTGAAGAATTGTTTCCTAATATTACGAACGAATTAATAGAAGCGGGTAGTATTATAAACAACTTTACGCGTGATTTGAAATGGCATCAATTCGGTCTATGGAAACAACCGTTCATAGGGGAAGTACATATGATTCAACAAAGTCGTCCTTTGCTAGAATGGCATATTCAAAAACGAATACATCAAATTTCAAATATTACTATTAAATATGAAACATTGGTTAAAGGGTTATTGGTAGATGCAAAGCTTAACAAAGTGTGTGGAGTAAAAGTTAAATATTTAGAGACAGACACACAAGAAGAAGTTCATGCAGATCTTGTAGTTGATGCGAGTGGATTTGGCTCAAAAAGTATAGAATGGCTACGAGAATACGAAATTGAAGTAAAAGAAGAGAAAGTTCGTATTGATTTATTTTACGCAACGAAAATGTTCAAACTTAAAGAAAATGAGGAGTTAGACTGTTGTAATATGCTAATGTCTCCGAGTTTCCCTGATAACCCTTATGGCGTTCTTATTCAAACGATAGAAGATAATCGTTATTTTGTTACTTTCAGTGGATACGCAAATGAGAAAGCACCACAAACAGATGATGAGTTTTATGATTTTGCTGAAAACCTATCAATTTCTAATGTTACAGACTTCCTAAACAAGGCTGAGGGAATTACTGATATAAAGACATACAAAATTCCTTATCAAGTACGCCGGCGATTTGATTTAGTGAATAATGTACCAGAAGGCTTATTAGTTGTTGGAGATGCGCAATGTCGTTTTGATCCCGTTTTCGGCCAAGGCGTATCAGTTGCTGCTATGGAGGCTCACCAGTTGCAATTACTTCTGCAAGGCAGAAAACAGCTTGATAAAACATTTACACAACAATTTTATAAAAAGACAGCTAATATAATAGAAACCCCTTGGGATATGACAACGACAGAAATATCACGTCACCCGCAGCTAAAGAGAGAATTAACTACAAAACAAAAATTTCAGCTATGGTATACGAAACAAATATATCGACTATCCGCAAGTAATTCTGATGTTTATATTCGGTTAGTACGAGTGATGAATTTAATTCGTAGTCCATTTCATCTTTTTCATCCGAAAGTGCTACTATCTGTATTGCTTAATCGAAAGAAATAGCAGGAATATAATTGATTAAAAAAGAATGTATAACAGTTAGTAAATCAAGAAGGAGAATACGAGATGGAAATATACATAGAGCAACTAAAGAAACAAGATGTTAAGGATTTATTTACGTTTGAACTTACGAATAAATCTTTTTTTGAAACAATGGTACCAAATCGTGGCTCGAAATATTTTGAATTTGAATATTTCCAAAAACTACTAGACGATTTATTAATAGAACAAGCGGATGGAGATTCTTATTTTTATTTAATTCGTAATGAAGAAAAAGAAATTGTAGGGCGAATCAATTTAGTAGATATAGATACGGAAACTCGAATTAGTTCACTAGGGTATCGGGTCGGAGAAAAATTTACTAAAAAAGGAGTTGCAACAGCAGCCGTAAAATTAATTTTAGATGTAGCGAAAAATAATGAAATTACTGACATTTATGCTAAAACAACGACTAATAATCTCGCATCACAAATTGTACTAGAAAAAAGCGGATTTTCTTCTTATCAAAACGAATCAGATACAACATCTGTAGAATTAAATGGAGAACATGTGAAGTTTGTACATTATATTTGGAGAAATACTTCGCGCTTATAATAAGGAGGACTTATTCATGAATGATTTGCGTTATCCAATTGGCCAATTTACATACAAACGTCCTATAACGGAAGAAATGATTGATACATGGATTCAAGAAATTGAAGATTTACCTAATGAACTAACAAAGGCAATTAAAGATTTAGATCAGAAGCAGTTAGATACACCATATCGCGTTGGAGGTTGGACTGTACGTCAAGTAGTTCATCACGTCGTTGATAGCCATATGAATAGCTACATACGCTTTAAATTAGCACTGACAGAAAAGAATCCAACTATTAAGCCGTATAAAGAAGAGAAGTGGGCAGAGTTACCCGATTCAAAATTACCGGTAGATGTTTCACTAGTAATGCTAGATTCATTACATAAAAGATGGGTTAACCTTTTATATTCTCTAGAAATTGAAGATTTAGAAAAGACATTTAACCATCCTGAAACTGGTGAAACAAAACTTGCTGTTGCAATAGGACTATACGCATGGCATGGTCGTCATCATACCGCTCATATTACTTCTTTAAGAAAGCGTCTAAATTGGTAACATGGATATTATATTAGAGAAGGCGACAGAAACTGATGCAGAAGTTATATTTCAAATGCAAATAGACTCATTTAGCCCTTTATTACATAAATATAAAGACTATGAAACAAATCCAGCAAATGAAACTATCGAAAAAACTATTTGTAGAATAAATCAAGTAAACGGTGGCTTCTATAAAATAATAGTGGATATGAATCTTGTTGGAGCGATATGCATTTCACAAAAAGAAACACCCTCTAAATTTTGGATCAGTCCAATGTTTATTCATCCGGGTTATCAAGGAAAAGGAATTGCTCAAAAGGTGATTACATTAATTGAGGAAATGTTTCCTGAAGCAACGAGCTGGGAACTTGCTACTATTTTAGAAGAAGAGAAAAATTGTTTTTTGTATGAAAAGATGGAGTATAAAAGAACAGAAGTTATAAAGAAATTAAATGATAAAACTACACTTATTTATTACAAAAAAGAAAGGTAAAGCATATAAAACACGCTTTACCTTTTTATGTTATTTTAGATTAAATATACAAAAATGATGTATTTTCTTCCAAAATACCCGGGTTAGTAATTTCTGAAATGAATAAAAATACAAGAAACCACTACTTTGTCGTATATGTCACTAACGCTTTTTGAATGCTTAAAATACTATCGTCACCTTTAAATTCTTTCGTAATTGGATCCTCCATACTAGACACCCAAATTTTAAGTTCTGCATCTAAATCAAAATGCCCAGCCGTTTCGATGCTATATTGTGTAATACTTTTATAAGGAATAGAATGGTATTCTGTTTTTTTGCCGGTTACTCCTTGTTTATCTACTAAAATAAGTCGACGATTTGTAAATACGATTAGATCACGAATTAATTTATAAGCATGCTCTACTTTTTCATCGTCTAGCATAATCTTCTCTAAATCACGTTCTACACTTTCAGAACTCGTATTTGATGCATTTCCTAAAATACCGCTAAATAAACCCATATTAAATTCCTCCTTTAATATATGTGGAATGAATTACTTATATTGTAACATGTTACTCACAAAGATATTATGACATTACTTTAGTAGTTTCTGGTTATTGTTGTAATCAGTTTATATAACCTCATCTTAAAATCTTGTGCTAATATGAAATTAAGAAAAAAGAAGCAGAGGGATATAACATGAAGAATATCGGTTTAGTATTAGAGGGCGGAGGAATGAAAGGTTTATATACTGCAGGTGTACTCGAATATTTCATGGAAAAGAACTTATTCTTTCCGTATGTAGTCGGCGTATCAGCTGGAGCCTGTATGGGGGCAACCTATTTGTCACGTCAAAAAGGGAGAAATAAGAAAGTAAATACAGAACTAGTATCAGATTACAGGTATATATCTTATCGAAATTTAATTCGAAAACGTGAATTATTTGGGATGGACTTTTTATTTGATGAAGTACCTAATAAAATCGTCCCGTTTGATTTTCAAACTTTCTTAAACTGTAATGAACAATTTGTTATAGGGACGACTGATTGCGAATCAGGACGAGCTGTTTATTATAATAAAATAGAACATGGAAATGATATTTTAAAAATCATCCGTGCATCTAGCTCAGTTCCGTTTATAGCACCTGCTGTAGAATACGATAATCGTAAGTTGTTAGATGGAGGAATTATAGATCCTATTCCAGTTCTAAAAGCTCAAACTGATGGTTATGAAAAGAATGTAGTTATCATGACAAAACCAGAAGGATACGAAAAGCAGCGGAATAAATTTTCTAGACTGGCTAAAATTTTATATAGAAAATATCCGAATATCGCAGAATCTTTAGTAGAACATTATCGTTTTTATAATGAGACGATATCTTATATGAATCAAATAGAACAAAAAGACAACTTTTATGTCATTCAGCCTAGCGTACAACTTCCAATAAGTGGAATAGAAAGAAATAAAGAGAAACTTGTTAATTTATATAACCTTGGCTATATAGATGCTCAATATCATTATGAAAACTTATTAAATTGGATAGAGAAATAAAGGAGGAGAAAGTTGAAGTTAGGAAAAAGGGTTATTTTTAATGAATTGCAGAAAATGCCTAGTCCGCTGTACAAACCGTTTCCTTATCGCGCTACAGCAAAATTGCAGCGAAACTTAGAAAGTAGATTTACCGAAGATAATTGTATAAACGCTGATTTTAATCATCATTGGATGCATACAGCAGCTACTTTAAATTCTGTACTAAATGGAAACGAACAGAACATTACGTTTCAACAAATAAAGTGGTTAAGAAAATCGTTTTTTGAGTGGTTTCCGCAATATCGTTTTCTAGAAACAGAAATTGTGAATTATCCCATTTTGTATAGAGATTTCATAAGTTATGAGAAGACCAGGAAGCTATTACTTTATTACCTTACTGAATAAAAGCGAAAACGTACAGGTTACATTACTTGTACGTTTTTTGTTCATAAAACATTCAATATTAACAATTAGTTTATATAGGAATTCTAATGAGAAGAAAGAAGTACATATAATAGAATGATACAGGGGAGGAGAGAGGAATAGCTGTTTTGCTTTAAGTTATTGTCCAACTCGAATACAGTTAGTTATTTATGTTAAAATATTTCGAGTGAAATCAAGCTTTTAAGGATTTCATTGAACATTAAACAAAACAAGTTAGCAACGTAGAAGGGATAACATTAACATGAAAAACGTATCAAATATAGATAAAGTAGAATCAATAAAATCTTTACAGTCAACAATTAGTAAACTTGAAAATGCCTTATCACAGATGACTCAAAAAGGATCAAATACTACTTTAGTGAAAAAAAGACTCAAAACAGCTAGTATCGGCTTAGCTATGTTAGAAAGTGTTTGGAAGCAAGAAACTCATCATTATACTCAGGAAGATTTAGCAGAAGCTCGTAATGTTCTGATTGGTTTGCTTCCATCAATTGAAAAGATTTACGTTAAGTCAAAGCTTGGGAGTCCTCAAAGAACGCTTTTAGAAAGAAGAATAAAATCGTTTGAACTTTCTATTCAAGCAATAGACAATTATTCTAGTAAATAACTTATTTAAAGAGTCTTATTACAAAAGTGTAGCAAGACTCTTATATCATTCTATCAAAATTAAATATCCTTACTGCCACATTGCAGCAAAGGCAAAACATCTTAATCTACCTCATAATTATTCTCAAACTTCACATCTTCAAGAACATTTCATTGTCTTTAATAAAAATCCATGCATTAAGTAATCTTCAATCGCAAAAACACTCAATTATTTAATTTACGAAAATGGAATACCGCCATGTATTGCTGTAGATCCTGTTAATCAGCTAGAAGAACTAACTTTTGAAAACGATATTCCTCGGATTGAAAATCAAATTTCATCTATAAATTCTAATGCAACTCAATTTCACTTTTATATGGTAGCAGGACAACTTGAAAACAAACCTCTTTTAACGGCCAATAATCACTTGTATAGAGCTTTAAAAGATAAAGGGTACAAAACCACTTATGAAGAGTTTCAAGACGGTCATGATAGCGTGTGAGGGTGAAAAAAGTTATTTGATGGATTGAAAGCTTTGAAATAGATAAAAACCACACTATAAAATAAAAAGGAGAGAAAATCTATGAATCAGGAAGAACTCGATAAAAAATTAAAGAAACAAGAGATTTTAGTAAAAGATGAAAAAGTTTGGTCGTATACGTATGAGGATCATATTAGTTCTATCGTTAAACAAGCAGAACAGAAAGGAGCTTTTGATAATTTACCTGGTAAAGGTAAACCTCTTAATCTCGATAAAGATCTTTCTTACAATCCTGAAAAGCAACTTTATAGAACTTTAGCAAATAATCATATTTTGCCTAGGTGGATTGAGCTTTCAAAAGAAATTGAAGATTTAAAAGAAAGACTAAAAGAAAATACAAATACGGCAGAAGCAGCGGAATTAATTCGAACTATCAATAAAAAGGTTTTAGAGCATAATTTACTTTGTCCGACAAGCGCGCAAAAAATGAGGGTGAAAATGGATTTTTAACGATTTTCAATTAAGCTATCGCTTACTATATAATTAAGTTAGGCATTTTCAATTCGTTACTAAAGGGAGGCAAATGTAGTGAAGAATACGTATCAACTTCAAATTCCGAAAGAACTAGAACAGTATCGTAGTATTTTAGAAGAAAGTGTGAAACCGTATGTTAAAGTGTCTGGAACATTAGCAGAGACAACGCTTTTTGAAAGTAAGTTTGGTGGTTATCCGTATTTACCTATAGATCAAGAGCATCCAAAAGACTCAAACGGACAACCTATGATGCTACTTGCGCAGTTAAACCTTGAAGAAATACCAAACATTGAACATATGCCTCAACATGGAATGTTACAGTTTTTCATAAGTGCTGAAGAAGATCTTTTTGGAGCAGATTTTGATCATCCCACAAGCCAAAAAGACTTTCGAATTGTTTATCATTCTACAATCACAGCGGATTTAACTAAGGTAATTACTGATTTTAGTTATTTAAACACTTTACATTTAGAGAATTTTATCATACCCGAAGCAGCAAAACTAAAGTTTGAGTTGGCATATCAACCAGTAACACCAAGAGATTATCGATTTGAAATGATTTTTAGTGATAACATTGATTGGGAAGAGATTGTTGATGAAGAAAATAATATAGAATTAGGCGAACTGTATGATGATTTATGTAAAGATCAAGGACATAAAATTGGTGGATATCCATTTTTCACACAGACAGATCCGAGAGAATGGGAAGAAAAATACCAACAGCATGACATATTATTGCTGCAAATCGATACAGACGATTCATTAAATATTATGTGGGGCGATTCTGGGGTTGCTAATTTCTTTATACGTAAGGAAGAGCTGTTAAATCTAGATTTTTCCAATGTCATTTACAATTGGGATTGTTACTAGAAGATATAAATAAATTAATAGCAAACAAAAAATCTTCCTGAAGGTGAGGAGGATTTTTTATGTTAAAAATAAGCGTTATGTTAACTAGAATAAAAAACAATGAGTGTAATGAAAGGCAAGCCTAAATAACAGAAATAACAACAAATAATTTAAAGTTGTAAAACGTGTGCAAATAGCAATCAATTCATTTAAGTAAAACATAAAAT
>NZ_QPEL01000085.1:0-2569 GCF_008368965.1 Bacillus sp. AY2-1
ACTTGTCTTTTTTGTGTTTTGTAAAATAAACTTGTAATTAATGTAAGCTCTATGAGTAAGTTTATCTAGCAAGAAACAACTTTATTTTATTAGAATTTCACATTTAAGTAGCATACCTTCAGAAAAATATGACTAAGCTTTAAAGTCTATTTGCTAACAAGAATATATATACGAAGTATTACCCTCTGGAGCCTACTCACACCCTCTTTTATTTCTGCAGTTGTTAAATGTCCATACCCTATAATAATTCGATTGTAATGTTTTCCTTTTTCAATGGCGTGATCTTCCACAGGATATACTTTCACTCCGAGTTGTTGGATTTTCTCAAGTAATTCTTTTGTGAATTGAACTTGATTGAATTCAACAATCAGATGTAATACTGTAAAATAACCGAAAATATTGATTGTATTTGAGAATGTTGATTTTAATTGCTGGATAAGGAAGTCTCTTCGATTTTTATAGATTTTTTTCATCTTCATAATATGCCGTTCCAAATAATCTTCAGCAATAAATTTAGAAAGGATAAGCTGATTTAAAGAAGGTGTATGTAAAACGGAATGAACATATAAAAGCATATGTTCAACAATCCAATGAACTCTATACGTTATTGTTACAAGCTGCGAAACGCTTTGTCACCGGAGAAACGAGACATGAGGGGATTGGGACGGCAAAAGAACTAATTACAAAAGGTTATCATACTTCACTAGAATACATAGGGGAAAATACTCTTGATATAGAGGGATGTTATAAAGCAAAAAATGAGTTTTTGAATCTTATTGGGGACATAGGTACTCTATCTATGAAACAAACAGTATCACTTGATTTATCTCATATTGGATTGTCTATAGATCCAGAAATATCTTATATTCATTTAATGGAGTTGGCAGAGAAGGCGAAAGTACATGGAACTACCCTTATGATAAGTATGGAAGAATCATCTAAAGCAGCGGACATTCTTTCCATTTATAAAAAGGTAACTGAGCAATATCATAATGTAGGGATAACAATACAGGCACATTTATACCGCTCAAACAATGATATTCAAGAACTCCTTCATTATCCAGGAAAAATAAGAATTGTAAAAGGTGCCTATCAAGAAGTTCCGGATATTGCTATGCCTAGATCAACTGATTTAAATCAACAGTATCTTCAAATTGTAGAAAAACTAGCTGAAAACCATCACCCTGTATCTATAGCTACACATGATGAAATTCTTATTAAAGAGATGGAGCAACGTCAATATTTTAGTCACCCTAATGTAGAAATAGAAATGTTATATGGAATTCGTCCGGATATGTTAAGAGATTTGAAAAACAAAGGACATAACGCTAGAGTATATTTGACTCGTGGAAAATAACGGTATTTATATTTATGTCATCGGATAGCCGAACATCCAGAAAATCTATATTATGCAGTGACAGATATGATACATTCACCTTTACCAGAGTAGAGAATATTGAATAGACATTTAATACTAAATGTAAAAATGATGTTGGTTGTTGCCTAAAAATAAGAGCCGGATTTTTCTTAGAATAGAAATTCCGGCCCATTTCATATTGAAATTTTTTTAGTATATATTTGCGTTAAAGGCGGACAGCACCTCTGTAGGTATTGAGGGGATTATGATTTATAATTGTGCAGCCGTCGTATACCTTGTTGTAGAATTGTTTTTGTATGGTTGTGTATTGTATTCTTAGGGGGAGATAGAAACAAAGGAAATTATGATTCTATATGTATTTTAAAAGGGGGATATATACTAGAAATGAAACTAAATGCTTTGTTAGTGAAAGGATTCGCTCTTTTAGCGCTAAAACGTAAATATAGGTATGGGATAAATATCTATTAATGTTATATAAAAAGTGAAGTAATGAAAGGAACGAGTATTCTGCATATGTTTGTTCGGTGCACTTGATCAATTGAGGTATGTATTTTTAATCCAGTATATGTGTTTAAAAAGGAAATGCTATTAATCAATTCAAACCTTGAGCATATCTTAAATGTTTATTAAGAGAATATAGCTGTATGGAAATAGATGATACTAAAGATGAAGGAGATATAAGGCTGATATTTCAGTGAAAAAGGGATAGTTAATAAATATATTAGTGTGCTTCTATATATTTACGAGTAAACAGATAAGCAACTATTACTTCATATAAGTAGAACTTGGGACTCTATAACTAGAGTAGTATATGAGTGTATTATGGATTTTTGTATCGTTGTCTGTTATAAGAATACGTATATCTTCAATCGTTTCTAATAGAGGGTGTGATAAACAAAGAGGTATTAATATTTATTAAAATAAGATTGTTAGTTTCGCTAGGTAAAAACTTCTGTACAAATTAAGTCTAGGGTTTAAATTAACTTGAATATATTTTGGAAGAATAGGTTAAATAGAAGCAGAAGGTAGCTTTTCGGTAATGAATCCTTGGAGAGGCGTATCTAGTTAAAAGAGCATAAAAATATTAACTTGAATATCTTTATAAAAAGGTGTTGACGATTATACAAATGAAGTGTAATATAGAACAAGTCGCCGATGACATTAACGTCGCAAGCGACAAACGAAATAAAA
>NZ_QPEL01000086.1:0-2776 GCF_008368965.1 Bacillus sp. AY2-1
TTTCAATTCTACATTTAGGTTTTCTTCAATTTGTTGAAATAACTTTTGATAAATATCTTCTTTGGAAGAAAAATGATGATAAAAAGTGCCAACAGATATATTTGCCTTTTTACAAATATCTTCAATAGTTATATTTTTAATTTCTTTTTTTTTCGTTAAATTTAAAAATACAAGAAATATATTGTTTTGTGTTTGTAGAGCTTGTTGTTTTCTTTTGGTTAAATTTTTGTTATGCAATCCTTATTCCCCCTTAACTATATATTAACTGATATCTCGAAATCGAAAAAGTATTTTGAAAATTCTGTTATCGTTGTATAATTTTCATTATATCGAATAATATTCGGTGAATGTAATTAGGTGTAATGAAAATTTTTTTGAGGGGAGATTGTTATATATGAAAACACCTTATCAATCAATCTTTATGATTCCTACAAATAAGCTGTTAGGAAAACAGGCTTTAGGAGACCCATATGAACCATTTGAATGGTATAAAGAGATGCGAGAAAAAGAACCCATTTATTTTAATTCTCAGGCTGACATGTGGAATGTTTTTTTGTACGAAGATGTAAAAAGAGTCTTAGAGGATAAAGAATTTTTTTCTAACATTATGCCGGAGAAGAAAAAGTCTCCCTTTCCACAAAGTATCCTTGGGATGGATCCGCCAAAACATACGCAAATCCGGTCTATTGTAAATCGTTCGTTCACTCCTAAATCATTAAAGGTATGGGAGTCGAGAATTCAGCAAATCACAAATGATTTTCTTATTCAATTATCTAATCGTGATAATTTTGATATTGTCCAAGAGTTATTTTATCCTTTACCGGTCATAGTAATTGCTGAAATGTTAGGTGTTTCTGTTAATGATATGGACAGATTCAAGAAGTGGTCGGATATTATAGTAAGTTCACCCAATCATGATGATCCGGATTATTTGAAAGAATTTTTTCATATACGTTTACAAGCAGAAAATGAATTAGAGGAATTTTTTGAAGAAATCATACAAATCAATCGAGGAAAATCCAAAAAGGATTCAAATGACATTATTTCTTTATTAGTTCAAAGTGAAGCAGACAAAAACATTTCGGGCAAGGAAGTAGTATCATTTTGTAAATTACTATTGGTAGCAGGAAATGAAACAACAACTAACTTGCTTGGAAACTTATTATATTGTTTGATAGAAAATCCAGATGTTTACAAGCAAATACAACAGGATGTATCCCTTGTTCCAAAAGCAATTGAAGAAGTATTGCGGTATCGTTCACCAGCTCAAAGAATTGTACGCAAAGTAAAAAAAGAGATTCAAATAAGAGGCCAAACTCTACAAGTAGATCAAATTATCTCAGGTTGGATTGGATCAGCTAATCGAGACTCTCTTCATTTTAAAGATGCCGATAGTTTTAACATACATCGTAGTCGAAATCCTCATCTTGCATTTGGTCATGGAATCCACTTTTGCTTAGGTGCTCCCCTAGCTAGATTAGAAGCTAAAATTGTATTGACGGAAATAATGAAAAAATATAAATCATTTTCGTTTATTGACCATAATCTTCCCGTTCCTATCTCAAGTGTTAGTTCTGTATATGGATTGAAATCTCTCCCTGTGAAAAGTGAAGTTATTCATATAAAGTAAATGGTTTAGTTTTGATACAGGTTGTATCAGAACTAACTTTATTTATCAATTAGAACTATTGACATCAGACTATCAAAAAATTATTGCAAAGATAGTGATAATTATAATTTCATTTTTGATTTTCATAGAAAGAAGCCAGAAGAACAAGTAGAATTATAGGTAAATAAGTTGCAGAGTGAAATTATGAAAAGAATGCTGTTTACTCAAGGGGGATATTTTAGCTTAGGATTATTTTCTAGATTGTAATGTAAATTCTATTCCCGAGCATGGATTGAAAATTATACTTTTAAAAAGTAAATAAGTTTTAAATTTACAGATTTATAGAAATTTTATAGGTTGAATATAAAACCATAAAATGGGGTGTTCTATATGTGTACTAGTTTGACATTACAGACAAAAAGCGGTCAGCACCTTTTTGCAAGAACAATGGATTTTGCATTAGATTTCAATCAAGAAGTAATAATTGTTCCTCGACGTTATCAATGGAACAATATAACTGGTGAAACTATCAAGGCGAAACAAGCTGTTGTAGGAATGGGGATTAACGATCAAGGAAGGATCATTCTGGCAGATGGAGTAAATGAATCAGGTATGACATGTGCAACACTTTATTTTCCAGGATTCGCTACTTATAGTAACAGCATAGATGACAATAAAACAAATCTGGCTCCATTTGATTTTGTGGCATGGAGTCTCACACAATTCAATTCTGTCGAAGAATTAAAGAAATCTGTAGATAGTATTTCCTTTTTAGATGTACCACTATCTGTTTTAGGAGTTATCCCACCTCTACATTGGATTTTAGCGGATAAATGGGGAGAATGCATTGTATTAGAGCCGACAATTGAGGGGCTAAAAATGTATGATAATCCGCTAGGGGTAATGACCAATAGTCCTGAGTTTAACTGGCATTTACAAAATTTAAGACAATATGTTGGTCTTAAATCGCAGCCATATGCCCCAACCCAATGGGGTGATGTACCCTTAAGTGCTTTTGGACAAGGTTCAGGTTCGATGGGACTCCCTGGGGATTTCACTCCACCATCAAGGTTTGTTCGGGCGGCGTATAGCAAACAAAATATTCAAGGGGTAGATAACGAAGAGGAAGGGGTATCGGCCGTTTTTCATATCTTATCAAATTGTGAG
>NZ_QPEL01000087.1:0-4317 GCF_008368965.1 Bacillus sp. AY2-1
GTTTTCATGTATTCATTTTGTATGACGTTATATATGAAAATTGTTTTATTTTACACACATTTAATTGTGATTTTTTTACTAATTTTTATAGCCTAATACAGATTTATCACTTGCTTATCTATAAATTTCATTAGAATAACTACACTATCCTTATTTAATTTGAAATAAATCTTATCGTTACATAATTTAATTATGTAAATAAGTCTGTGTAAAAATTGAATTTAACGCGAACTTGTGTTCGTATAACTTTTCTGTTATAGTATATATGAGGTGATTTTTATGGATTACAGCAAGCAACGTCAAAAATCCGTACATCGTAAAAAATTATACGAGAATCTAAATGAAATGCCCTTTTACATAGAAGAATTTGTGGAGTACAAAGAATTGCATGATGCCTCTCCCTCTACCCTACTGAATTATGTATATGATTTTAGAGTCTTCTTTAATTGGTTATTATCTGAACAAATTATTGAATTAAAACCTATTAAAGACATATCCTTCTCTGATTTGGAGAATTTAAAGAAAAAAGATGTTGAGAACTTCATGAGGTTTCTAAAACTACAACAAAACATGCAAAATTCCTCTGTTAACAGAAAAATTTCGGCCTTAAAATCTTTATTTAAGTACCTTACCTCCCTATCAGAGAATGAAGATGGAGAATGTTATTTTTATAGAAACGTAATGGCTAAAATTGAAATACATAAAGATAAAGAAACATTAAATGCCCGTGCAAAGCGTATGAGATCTAAAATATTTCATAATGATGATGATCAAGAGTTTTTAAATTACGTTAAGTATGAACATGAAAAATCTTTAACAAAACATCAATTATTCTATTTCCTAAGGGATAAGGATCGTGATGTAGCTATCCTTTCCCTTTTTCTTGGTAGCGGTATTCGTGTAAGTGAATTGGCCGACCTTCGTATGGAAGATATAAACTTAAAAGAAAGATTAATTGATGTAATTCGAAAAGGAAACAAAGAAGATTCTGTATGGATTACACCAATAGCACTGAATGATTTAGAAAAGTATATGGAAATTAGAGATAACAAATACGCTCCAGGAAAAGAATTAAAAAGTGTGTTTTTATCAAAGTATAAACATACTGCACAGCCTCTTTCGGTTAGGGCTATCCAAGATATTGTAGAAAAATATACTAAAGCATACGGAAAAAGAATGTCTCCTCATAAATTAAGACATACATTAGCAAATAAATTATATATGGAAGAAAAAGACTCATTACAAGTGATGCAGCAACTTGGGCATACAAGTCAAGATACAGCTTTGCTATATACACAACTTGGGGAAACAACTATTCATTGCTGAACTTTTATTATTTTCCAGACCACTTTACTTAAACGACGTTTATTATTCGCTTTAAATTTTATTTTATTATGTAAAAATTATATAATTTGAATCCTACTATAAAATGAGAAAAGACTCCACTGACATCGTGCTATTAAGAGAGCGGGCAAACTCAAGGTTGTAACCATTCCAACAGCTAAGATGGTTAATAACGTGCGAAAGCAACAAGAACTGACCGAATGAGTTATGCATGTCCCTATCTAACGAATTTTTGAATTCCATTTCATTTTTCCCGATAAATTGAAATTCACTCGTCTACCGGATTATGCACCACGTCATTATAGAGAGAAACTGCACGCTTAATGCCGTCACGAATTTGTTCAGCTGCACTTCGTGCTGCTTTGTTGTCAGAGGGATAGCATGTATAACCACCACCGAAGTAAGGTTAGTTATTACCTAATCGTGTGCAAACAACGGTGAAGTTTACTTCAGGTTTTCTGCTTCACCCTATTAAATCAGAGTTTTCATTACTTTCCAAATCTAGAATCTTGGAGCCGTTTTGACTCAATACTACCTCTGAAACATCAAGAATCCATTCCAGGCTGGCCTTTTTGAAAAATGCCCAGATGTAGATGAACATAATAGATTTCTCCATTCCAATATTTTCGATTTTTGAACCCGAATCCCCCGGTGTTGAGAATTGGCGTAGGTTTATGCTAGAGCAAGCTGAGAAATTACGTTCTTACGGGAACTCTTCGACTCCTATATACGACCATACTAAGAAAGTCGCCTGGAACAGGTATTTCCCAGCATTCCCTGTTGATATTATGTGAATCAGCATAATCACCTGTTCCATTCCCTCCATCAGGCTCCGACGTCGGGTCGTGGTCAAGCAATACTACCCTAACACTTTCGTTTGAGATGGAAATGAAAGTTTCTTCCTCCAATAGGATTTTTACCGACCATAAATCGACTTATGTAATACAAATTCCGAAAATGTAAATCCTAAAGTTAATCACACGGTCTGTTCCAAATACTGTGCTAGTTATGAGGATTTTTACTGTTTATAAAAATATAACTTTAAAAATATTATCTAGAAAACAAGTAGACAAGATTCTGCTGCAAAGTTTTTTAATTGCAGCTTACTTTTTGATTAATAAAAAAGCGATGGCTTTTGAAAATGACAAAAGGAGATTCACTACTCCGTTTGCTGACAGAAATCAAATTAGAGCTAAAAGAAACTATTTTAATTAATCTTTGTTCAAAATGTTTTCTAGTTATTAGTCATATCTTGTGGATTTACAAAACATCTTTAATCAAACCTTATTTCGAAGCCGCTAAATCCTAAGTACTTCCACCTACCAGTACATAACCGATATTTCACCTTGCCTTTCACTATAATAAACACGAACACGTAATATATAAGATTTTCCCCTATTTAATTCGACATTTATATTTGCATTATGATCTTCACCACTATCATCATCACCTGCAACATAAAATACTTCATCAACACCTTCTTCAAATAAAACGATGACAGAATCGGATGCACCAAAAGTAGCTATATTATATTTTCTTGTTTCGTTTGGCTTAATAATGAAATCCTTCTGTTCTCCATGATTTAATGAAAGTTTATTACTTACTAATAGTGGGAGTTCTTCTAAGTCAGCATTATCCATTGGTGGATAAAACGTTCTGACCCACAACTTATCTCTCTCTGAAAAACCACCCGCTGGTGTTATCCCATTTTGATATTGCACTGGTTTTTTAATTAATCCAGCCTTAAACGGATAGTGCATAATAGAATTGGGATCCCAATTAGAGCCTTGTACGGTATCTGGGTCTATTTTTCTGATTATATTATGATAAGTTTTTTCTCTATTCCACTTATTAGGAGGTTTAGCTAAGGCAGCATATACAGCTTCTTCATCCCATTCAATACCCGCTTTTGGGTTCTGATGTTCATGAGGAAACCCTAGAGTATGTCCAATTTCATGAATGGCTGTATCTATTTCCGAAGGATTGCGTGTTAAATCCCATCCAAAATTCATTGTTCTTTCATCTTTGCTTAATTCCAGATCAATAATATCTCTTCCAATGTACGACCAAGCACCATCACCTCTCATAAAACCTATTCTTATTTCGGCCTCCTCTCTTGTTGCTACTTCTTTAAATTTCATACCTATCCCCAAAGATATCCATTGCTTAAAAGCATTTCTGACAACGTTCCTTTCCTCTTCATTTGTAGTCCATGTTTTCCATTCTCTTTGTCCATTGTTTAGGATTACATATTTACCATCTGTTTCTTTGTCAAAGAAATAATAATGTAACACAGTACCATTTACCCATTTTTTTTCATTTGTTATTAAAAGTTCTCTTCGATCGTTATTTACATCTGCTTTAAATTCTCTTTCAGGAACTATCGGCAGTGCACAATAGTTTTTATCTTTATTTACTTCACCCATTTAATAACCTCCATGTGTAGTTATAAATTGTTATTTTCATTTTATTGTTTCGCTTTTTTATAATAATATACTTGATTCTTGTTAGATTTGTAGGTACTCCTCATATCTTATCAAGCTAACAGGAATCCATGGACGACGATGCAAAAACTATAAATATTTTGATAAGAACTAAAAACAATTGACAGCTTATATACTTTTAGATTGAATATTAGCTCATTCATGTGAATATTTTATTATTTTTAGCCAAGTGATTTAGTGTTTATTGTTCTATGTTTAAAAATTTTAGATTTTCATGAATATTTTTTTACTGATTTAGATATAATTCGAATGTTATCTTAACTTCAAACTTAATTAGATTTTGCTGAGAACTAAATACATATATATGTATGAAATAATATGAATCCAATCTTTATGTTGAAAATACTCAATAATATCTTTATTAAATATTAAATTCATAAAGATAAACATTGGTATAGCCTCAAAATAATAATTTATCATATATTCTTTTTTGAATGTTGCAAGATTCGTTTCCATACTTCTCTTATAG
>NZ_QPEL01000088.1:0-61877 GCF_008368965.1 Bacillus sp. AY2-1
GCGTCAGACGGAACTACACCCCCAGCCCCATCCGCCTCCGTGATGATGATGGTGATCATGGTGATTGTGTCCTCCATGGTGATGATGTCCGCCGTTATGATTGTGCCCACCATGATTGTGTCCTCCATGATGATGATTCCGATAATACAATCCATTATTTTCTATATAATTCATGTTTCTCCGCTCCTTTTCGATTTTTTCATTTTCATATGCATTAAGAGTGGGATAAAAATGTGATAGTACACTGTATGTAGGACAAATGCGGAAAGTATAGGTGAAATGTCTATATTTTGTAAAAAAAGCAAAACACCTTATAATAAAGATGTCATATTACATCTTCTATTTAAGAAATCTATATTGAAAAAAGATTAGGGGAATTATATAGAAATGAAGAAGCCTATCGTTCAGTTACTATTAATATTTACAATTGTATCTATCGTTCTGTTCCTATTAAATACATCGTATATTTCGTTATATACATTTGTCGGTGCTCTATGGTCCATCACAATCGTAGGAATTTCATTCGTTATCTTTATAGAAAATAGATCTCCACAAAGCACATTGGCATGGTTTTTAGTATTAGCACTTCTTCCTATTATAGGTGTGCTTTTATACGCTATTTTCGGGCGCAGCCGCTGGAGAAGAAAAAAACATCTCCATCGTTCAGAAGAACAAAGAAAATTATTCCGTGAAATATTAGAAGGAAGAAGACTAGAGTTATTACTCACAGTCCCACTAAATGAACGTTCCATACATTTAACAGAAGTCATACAAAAATTTGGAAGCGGTCCTGCCGCAGATAAAACAACTACAAAACTTTTAACAAACGGAGATCAAACATTTTCAGAAATTTTGCGAGCTATAGAGCAGGCAAAACATCATATACATATTCAATACTACATTTATAAATCTGATGAAATTGGTACAAAAGTTCGAGATGCTTTAATACAAAAAGCAAAAGATGGTGTTATTGTACGCTTCCTTTATGATGGTCTTGGAAGTAACACGTTAAGAAGACGATTTTTGCAACCTATGAAAGAAGCTGGGATTGAAATTGTAGAATTTGACCCTATTTTTTCAGCTTGGTTACTTGAAACTGTCAATTATCGTAACCATCGAAAAATTGTTATTGTAGATGGAGAAATTGGTTTTACCGGAGGACTCAATGTCGGTGATGAATATCTTGGCCGTTCAAAGAAATTTCCTGTTTGGCGTGATAGTCATCTAAAAATAGAAGGAAAAGCATTATATAAATTACAAGCAATCTTTCTAGAAGACTGGCTCTATGCCTCTAGTGGTTTAAATACTTATTCCTGGGATCAATTCATGAATAGACAATACTTCCCAGGTAAAGAGATTTCACATGCAGAAGGTGCTGTTCAAATCGTAGCAAGCGGACCAAGCTCCGATGATAAAAGTATTCGTAATACATTATTAGCTGTTATGGGCTCTGCAAAAAAATCCATTTGGATCGCTACACCCTACTTTATTCCAGATCAAGAAACTTTAACATTATTACGCTTAAGTGCAATTGCCGGAATAGATGTACGGATTTTATATCCAGGTAAAAGTGATAGCATCATTAGTGATCAAGCATCTCAATCCTATTTCACTCCACTTTTAAAAGCTGGTGCTTCTATTTACAGTTATAAAGATGGTTTTATGCATGCAAAAATTGTACTCGTTGATGATACAATTGCAACTATCGGAACAGCGAACATGGATGTACGTAGCTTTGAATTGAATTACGAAATTATTAGCGTACTTTATGAATCAAAAACAGTTCACGATATTAAACGTGATTTTGAAAAAGATTTTAAACATTCAACTGAAATTAAATGGAACTCTTTCCAAAACAGAAGTATAAAAAAACGCATATTGGAGTCTTTCATGAGGCTCATTTCTCCTTTACTGTAAGCAATCAACTTCATCTTGATTGCTTTTTCTTTTCCCTTTATCCTCCTTCCTTTTCTTTGCATACCATATTAAAACAAGTTATCATAAGATGTATTACTTTATGAAAATAATGTTAGGTGGGAAATACATGTTAGAACAATTTCATATACATTCTGATTTAAAACAGCAGCTTTCTACGATTCATGAAAAGAATAAACAAGAAGCTGGTGAAAATGCTCATTTAATCGGTACTAAAATATATAAAGCATCTGATAACAGCATTATCGAAGATGCGATTACAGCACTTCTTCTTGGCAAGAACATTCTATTAAAAGGACCGACTGGTAGTGGTAAAACAGTACTAGCGGAAACTCTTTCTTCTTTATTTCAAAAACCAATGCATAGCATTAACTGCTCTGTCGACTTAGATGTAGAAGGTATTTTAGGATACAACACACTACAAACGAAAGATGGTGCATCTGAAGTTTCATTCGTTAACGGTCCTCTTATGAAAGCAATGAAGAACGGTCACTTCCTATATATTGACGAAATCAATATGGCAAAACCTGAAACTTTACCGCTACTTCACGGCGCATTAGATTACCGTAAAATGATCACAAACCCATTTACACAAGAGGTTGTATACGGTGATGAAGAATACCGTGTAATTGCTGCGATTAACGAAGGTTACGTTGGAACAAGTGAACTAAATGAAGCATTAAAAAACCGTTTCGTTATTATTGAAGTTCCTTACATTCAAGGTGACACATTAAAAGAACTATTATTAGCAGAATCAAAATTAAATGATGTTGCAACAATTGAAAAGTTTGTTGCATTTGCAAGCGACCTTATGCCTTTAGCTCGCGATGGACGTGTAAGTGAAGAAGCAGCAAGTATTCGTGGTATTATCGACGCATGTGATTTAGGTGTATATATTCCTGTTATGCGCGCTATTGAACGAAGCATAATTGCAAAACTTAATGATGAAACAGAACAAATGACTGTCCGTGAATTAGCAGAAAGTTATTTCTTTGAGGGATAATTTATGAGACAAATTTTTAGTGACAAAAAAATTGATGCGTCGCTGTTTCTACAAATGGAAAACTTAATGTATGCCCTTCTAAAAGAAGACGATGCCTATCTTGAATATGGCTATAAAGCATACTACGACGAAATTGAAAAGAAAGTTGTCATTAGTCACTTTTGGGATGATCGAAAAGAAGAAGATACAGTAATCGGATTAAAAAGCGAAGTGTTCTTAAAAGCACTTGGTAATAAACATTACTCGGACATGACTTTAATTCGTTCTTATGCGATTGAATTGCAAGAATCGCCCCTAAAAAAGTTTTTAACACAATTATTTGTTCTATTAGAAGATTTACGCGTTGAGGAAATCGTAAAGAACTTACGTCCTGGCACGAAGCATATTTTTAAACGCCGAAAAGAAATGTACCGCAATTATTTCGGCTCTCAAAATGAAATAAACCGCGTTCGTAATTATCACGGTGATCGTTTGTTTTGCCTATGCTATCTTTCATTAACGAGCGATAAATATGAAATGTTTAATAATGAATATTTTGAGCAAATTGAAGCGATTTTACATGAAACATTCCAAGCACGTAATACAGAAGATATTATGTATGTCGTTGAGAAAATTCGCTATCGCTTAGAGGCGCTTCTTGAAAGTGATATGCTTAACAACTATTTCGGACATGCTCCACTTTACTTATCTGTTCTTGCAGACGAAAAGAACTGTCGCGTCGAAGATTTAGCAAATGATGATACACAGCTTATAGATGACGATGAAAATAAAAACAAAATGGATGAAAGTTTCTCCACATGGCATCGTGAAAATAAAAATAACGAAAACGAGAACTTTTTACGCTTTGAATTAGAAAGCGGAACAAAAACAAACATGATGGGCGATACTGCTCGTGAATCAGAAGATGGCGACCAAGCACTTGGTTCTGTACAAGGTACTTCTCAAAAAAGTACACAATCCAACTTTGATGGCGCTGATACAGAAGAAGCAAGAGCTTCACACGCTTCTAGCCAGCACGACGGTGCATACGGTAAGTATAATGTAGGTGCTTCTCATACATTTAAAGAAGCTCGCAAAGCAAATATCGATGAGAAAAAAGATTACCAAGCTATCAAATCAGTCATCAATAAAGATGTAAAAGAATTAAAGAAAATTATCGAAAAAACGATTGAAAATAAAACGAATGCGAATAGTGATAAATATTACGGAAGGCTTCGCAAAAAATTCCTTCGTATTTATACCGAAAAACAACCGCGTATGTTTTATAAAAAAGGACAAGAGTCACAAGAACTCGATGTTGCATTCCAACTGTTAGTTGACTGTTCTGGTTCTATGTATAACAAAATGGAAGAGACGAAGAAGAGTGTTGTACTATTCCATGAAGCTTTAAAATCTTTAAAAATCCCGCACGCTATTAGCGGATTTTGGGAAGATGCCTCTAGCGCTAAACCTGAAGATAAGCCGAACGTTATCCATGAAGTTGTAAATTATAAAAACTCAACGTTACCAAACGTTGGTCCGGAAATTATGCAACTTCGTGAAGAAGAAGATAACCGCGACGGATATATTATTCGTATCGTTTCTGAAAAGCTTGCAAAAAGACCTGAGAAACATAAATTCTTACTAGTCTTCACAGATGGTGAGCCTTCTGCGCTAGACTATCAACAAGATGGAATTTTAGATACGCATGAAGCTGTTAAACTCGCGCGTAAAAGTGGCATGGAAGTAATCGGTATCTTCATCGAAGAAGGCGAGGCAAAAGAAGCAACTTATCAATTGATGAAGAACATTTATAACCATCACTTCTTAGTTGCAAATCATGCTGAAGATTTACGATTGAAGATTAAACCATTACTGAAAAAATTATTACTGAAGACGATTGAATAGAAGATAGGAGCCTTGTGGCTCCTGTTTTTTCATTCAATTACTTTGTTTCTGGTTGAAACTTATATGGAATGGCTACTTCTAATAAGGATTCAAATCCTCCGTCATAGTATGGGAAGCGCTCATTCGCAATTGTTCGATCCACCCACTCTATTGCAGAAATTTCACCTTCATCTTCCGCAATAAGTTCACCTTTTACTACATTCGCTCGGAATGTAAAAAATAGTGCATGATTCCCTGATTCCTCAAAGAATTTTTCATTGATCGCAACAAGTCCACCTAACGTAGCAATTAAACCTGTCTCTTCTTTCACTTCTCTTATTAGTGCTTCCTCTAATATTTCACCTTTTTCCACAGCCCCACCTGGCAATGACCAAACGTTTTGTTCTGCATTATGTACCATTAATATTTTATCTGTTTCCTCGTCATGTATTAGTGCGTATACGACATCTACTCTTTGCATAAGACTTCTCTCCTCCCAAAAATAATGAAGAGCCGATTCCTAAGAATCGACTCTTCCTATTAATTCATCACTAACTCAGCTGTGAGCTTTTTTTTTAACTTAGCCAACATGTCCGTTGTCATTTTGTCTAAATCGTATTCTGCTTTAAAGCCCCACTCTTTCATTGCTGCAGTTGCGTCAATAGAGTTTGGCCAACTATCAGCGATTGTTTGACGAGCTGAATCTACTGCATAATCCATTGTAAACGTCGGAATGTGTTTACGAATTGATGCTGCAATTTGCTCTGGCTCAAAACTCATTGCCGTAATGTTAAATGCATTTCTATGCACTAGCTTACTTGGATCAGCTTCCATTAATGAAATGATCGCTTGTAAAGCATCAGGCATATACATCATGTCCATGTACGTTCCTTCAGCAATGTATGAGGTGTATGCACCTTTTTTAATCGCCTCATAATAAATTTCAACTGCATAATCAGTCGTTCCGCCTCCTGGAGGAGCTACGTAAGAAATTAAACCTGGGAAACGGACACCGCGCGTATCTACGCCAAACTTTTGATGATAATAATCACATAGTAATTCTCCTGCTACTTTGTTTACCCCATACATCGTAGTAGGACGCTGAATTGTATCTTGCGGTGTATTATCTTTTGGCGTCGATGGACCGAATGCACCGATCGAACTTGGCGTGAAGAACTTACAGTTTAATTCACGAGCTGCTTCTAATGCATTTACAAGTCCGCCCATATTTAAGTTCCATGCGAATAACGGATTTTTTTCTGCTGTTGCTGAAAGTAAAGCTGCTAAATGAATAATTGTATCTACTTCATTATGCTTTGCAATATCATGTAATTTTTGTCCATCTGTTACATCTAACGTTTCAAACGGACCAGACTTTACTACTTCACTATCTGTTTCACGAATATCTGTTGCAATAACATTTGATGCGCCGTATACATCACGAAGTTTCATTACTAGTTCAGAACCAATTTGCCCTAAAGAACCGGTTACTAGAATTTTTTTCATTTTCCCCACTCCTCATTTGCAAGCTATTCAAAAGATGCCCTTACTTAAATGATGCCCATTTCTTTTCCTACTTTTTCATACTTACGAATTGCTTCATCTAACATTTCTTTCGTATGAGCTGCTGTAGGCATATTACGAACACGACCTTTTCCTTTTGCTACAGTTGGGAACACAATAGATTTTGCGTATACACCTTCTTCATTTAGACGCTTACTAAATTCTTGTGTTAACACTTCGTCCCCAATAATACAAGGTGTAATTGGCGTTTCACTTTCCCCAATGTTAAAGCCAAGTTCTTTTAATCCTTGTTTTAAGTAGCGGCCATTTTCCCATAAACGATCATGTAACTCTGTGCTTTCCATTAAGATTTCAATTGATCTCATGCAAGCTGCTGCATCAGCTGGTGTTAATGCTGTAGAGAATAAGAATGGACGTGAACGAACTTTTAACCAGTCAATTAAGTTTTGTTTCCCTGCTACATATCCACCAATTACCCCAATTGCTTTTGATAATGTACCAATTTGGAAATCAACTTTATCAGATAGACCGAAGTGCTTTACAGTTCCTGCACCTTTTCCAAGTACACCTGAACCGTGTGCATCGTCTACATATGTCATTAAATCTAATTCTTCTGCAATCTCAACAATTTCTGGTAGTTTTGCAACATCTCCATCCATTGAGAAGACACCGTCTGTAATTACCATTAATTTATTGTAAAGACCCGATTCTTTCGCCGCGATTGCTTTTTGGCGTAAATCTTCCATATCAGAATGTTTATAAACAATAATTTTTGCCTTTGATAGACGACTACCATCAATAATAGAAGCATGGTTTAATTCGTCTGAAAGAATTGCATCATTTTTATCCATAACAGCTGAAATCGCTGCCATATTACAGTTAAATCCTGATTGGTAAGCAATTGCCGCTTCTGTATGTTTAAACTTTGCAATTGTCTCTTCTAATTTAATATGCAAATCTAAAGTACCGTTAATTGTACGAACAGCTCCTGCCCCAACACCGTACTTATGAATTGCACCAATTGCTGCTTCTTGCAAACGGCTATCTGTTGCTAATCCAAGATAGTTGTTTGAAGATAAGTTAATATATTCTTTTCCGCCAATTGTAATGATTGGTCCATTTGAACTCTCAAGCGGATCAATTACGTTATAAAGCCCCTTTGATTTTAAATCCTCTAAATTTTCTTCTAAAAATTTTGCAAGTGTTTTACTAGACATCGTGAAGCCTCCCATCGTTCATGTAAGCGGATTATTGTCTTAATAGTTCTAATAATCCCTCTACTAGCTTAACACGTTTTCAGAATTTATTATAGAAAAATAGTTTAAAGTAACCGCTTACAATTTTAGATTATATATGATTCATTATAATAAATCTATCATTTACTTTTCATATTTGATAGAATTAAAAAAATATTTTGGGAGGTTTCAAACATGGCATTTACAGAATCTGATGTATACAATAACACAGCATTTTTCGAACAATATATGAAACGAAGATACCGAGAAAATAGCCCAAATGAATCCATTGAAAAACCAGTATTCTTTCAGCTCATTGGTCATGTGCAAGGAAAACAAATTCTCGATTTAGGCTGTGGTGACGCTAAGTTTGGTGCGGAATTATTAGAAAAGGGATGCTACTCTTACACTGGCATTGAAGGCTCCGAACTTATGTATGAAAAAGCTAAAAATCAACTAGAAAATAAAAATGGATCTGTTCATTTTTTAAACCTCAAAGATTATACCTATCCCTCTTCCACTTTTGATTTAGTAACATCTAGACTCGCCTTACATTATATTGAACATCTTGATACCATTTTTCAAAATGTGTTTCAAACTTTAAAAACAAATGGCACCTTTACCTTTAGCGTTCAACATCCCGTTATTACTTCTTCATTTGAAAGCTTACAAACAAGTGGTAAAAGAACGAGTTGGCTCGTCGATGATTATTTTAAACTAGGCAAACGGGTTGAACCATGGATTGACCAAGAAGTTATTAAATATCATCGTACAACGGAAGAGTATTTCACATTATTACAGCAAGCTGGATTTACCATTACATCATTAAAAGAAGCTACACCAAATCCAATCTATTTTCAAAATGAAGAAGAGTATAAACGTCGCTTACGAATTCCTCTCTTCCTCTTATTTTCTTGTACCAAATAAAAAAAAAACGATGAATCACTCATCGTTTTTTTATCTTATCGCCTGAGCAACTTCTTTAACTACACGTCTTCCTCTTCCATGCGGGATACAAAGCGGTGTTCCAAACAACGGATCCGTACTAATTTGACACTCCATTCGGAATACATCACGTACTAGTTTCTCATCTACCACTTCTTCAGGTTTACCTTGTGCATATATTTGTTTATCTTGAATTGCTACAATGTTATCTGCATAGCGGCATGCTAAATTTAGATCATGTAATACCATAACAATTGTTCTTTGTTCTGTTTCATTTAATTCGAATAATAAATCCAGCACTTCAATTTGGTGAGTCATATCTAAGTATGTAGTGGGCTCATCCAGTAAAATGATATCTGTATCTTGTGCAAGTGTCATTGCGATCCAAGCACGTTGACGTTGCCCACCTGAAAGAGCATGCACATCACGCTCAGCAAATTCTGTCATACCTGTCGCTGCAAGTGCTTTCTGTACCATTTCCTCGTCTTTTTCTGACCATTGCTTCAGCCATGTTTGGTATGGATAACGCCCTTGCTTTACAAGTTGTAATACTGTAAGTCCTTCTGGTGCTTGTGGTCCTTGCGGTAAAATCGCCATTTGACGAGCGATTTGCTTCGTTTGCATACTTTGAATGGCTTGATTATCTAACAAAATATCACCAGTTGTTGGTTTTAATAATCTAGCTAGTGAACGTAATAAAGTTGATTTCCCGCAACCGTTAGAGCCGATAAAGATTGTAATTTCGCCTTTTGGAATTTCTAAATTCAACTCATCAATAATACTTGTTTCACCATAAGACAACGTCAAGCGTTTCGTCTCCAATGCTTTTTGCATATTCATCTCCCTTTATGAATTCCGACTTTTATAAAGTAAATAAATAAAATAAGGTGCACCAATTGCTGATGTAAATACCCCTGCTGGAATTTCAAGTGGCGTGAAAATTGTACGCCCTATTAAATCTGCAGCAAGTACTAGAATTGCACCGACAATAGCTGCAACTGGGAGTAATGCACCGTATAAAGAACCAACCAATCTTCGTGAAATATGAGGTGCCATTAAACCGACAAATCCAATCCCTCCGGCAAAAGCTACCGCACCACCAATTAAAGCTGTACTAAGTAATAGCATAAATACACGCGACTTCGTTAAAGGAACCCCAAGTCCTACCGCTATATCATCCCCTAGCTCTTGTGCATTTAAATGCCTAGCTGCGATAAATGATATTACTGTTAAAATGAGAACCCAAGGCGCAAGTACCATAACATTTTGCCAAGAAGAGCCGTAAACGGTACCCGTAATCCATACATTTGCTTGGCTCGCTTGATAAATTGGTGCTAGCAACATAAATAATGTTGTCGCAGCCTTCGTTAATGCCCAGAATCCAACACCAATTAAAACGAGACTAATTGGTGATAATCCATCATTTTGCCATGCAAATAAGTATACAAAAACCGCTACAATCGTTGCTCCTGCAAAAGCTGCGAGCGGCATATAATGAATACTTACCGTTAGTGCATTATTTTTATCACTAAATAGCGCTAAAAATAATACAACTGCAACACTTGCCCCGCCCGTAATCCCGATGATATCAGGAGAAGCAAGTGGATTTCGAACAAGCCCTTGTAAAATACAGCCCGCTACCGCGAGCGCAATTCCTACGAGGATAGCAATTAAAATACGCGGCATACGAAACTTATTTACAACCATGTTTGACATCGCATCGCCATTTCCGGTAATTGCTTGCCATACGTCATAAGGAGCAATTTTCATGTCTCCCATACCTGCGCTCGCAAAGAATAATCCTATTAAAACAAGTAGTAAACTTAACAAGACGAGACAAGCTCGTTTATACATTAAAAACGAGAGCTCGCCTTTTCCTATACGAAACGGAATATATTTCTTCATTTGCTAAGCCCTCTCTTACGTGCAATATAAATAAAGAACGGTGCTCCAATAAATGCTGTCATAACTCCTACTGGTACTTCTTGTGGCATAATGACATATCTTGCTGCTATATCAGCCAATATTAGTAGTATTGCACCTAACAATCCGCTATAAGGCACTCTCCATCTGTGGTCAACTCCAACAAGAAATCTAGCAAAATGCGGAGTAATAATCCCAATAAATCCAATTGGGCCAGCAACCGCAACTGAACCACCAGACAACAGTACAATAATAAGTAACACGAATGATTTCATTAAAATTGTTCGTTGTCCAAGTCCTTTCGCGACGTCTTCTCCCATCATCAATGTATTTACTTTTCCTGCCATAATAAGAGATGCAATCCATCCTATTAATAAATATGGGAATACAGATTGTAAAATTTCTAACTTTCGCCCTTGCACAGATCCAGCAAGCCAAAATAATACCTCTTCAAGTGCTTTTTCATTTAACACAAGTAATCCTTGTGTTAATGATGAAAATAACGCACTAATTGCGACCCCTGCTAACGTTAACTTAAGAGGAGTAGTCCCTTCTTTTCCTAAAGAACTAGAAGCAAATACAAGTACAGCTGCAACCGCCGCTCCTAAAAAGGCGATCCATGTGAAAGCTGATAATGATGTTACTGAAAAGATTACAATTGCTACAACTATGAAGAACGCAGCACCTGAATTTAATCCAATAAAATCTGGAGAAGCAAGTGGATTCTTAGTTAAAGTTTGCATAAGACAACCAGCAATGGCTAAACTAGCACCAACACTAGCTGCAATTAACGCCCTAGGCAGACGTACATTTTGAATAATAATATGTTCATTGGAACCGTTAAAATGGAAAAAAGCATCCAATGCTAGTTTCCAACTCGTATTTGTATATCCGAAAATAATACTTCCCCAAATACAAATAACGACTGCAATGATTCCAACAAATAATCCAATCCCTTTTGCTCGATTTGTTTTTAATAACATGCAGCGTTTCCCCTTCAATGTATAATGATACGTTGTTAGTGTATTTCAACTTAATTCTTATTGTCAACGGAAATGAGAATTATTTTCACCCATATATATTGACAATTAAAAGATAAAGGCTTAATATCATGCTTGCTATTGAAAAATATTCTCAACATTTAGGGGGTACATAATGAATTTCATGCGGAAGAAATCGTTTACAGTATTTGTATTTTTACTAGCATTTTCAATGCTTTTAAGCGCTTGTGGAAAATCAAGTAACAAAGAAGAATCTACAAAAGAAGATAATAAAAAAGAAGTGGTTACTGTAGAACATGCAATGGGTAAAACAGAAGTTCCTGCTAATCCAAAACGTGTAGTTATCTTAACAAATGAAGGAACTGAAGCTTTACTTGAATTAGGTGTGAAACCAGTTGGTGCTGTAAAGTCTTGGACTGGTGACCCATGGTATCCACATATTAAGGATAAAATGAAAGATGTAAAAGTTGTTGGTGATGAAGGACAAGTTAACGTTGAAACAATTGCTTCTTTAAAACCAGACTTAATTATCGGTAACAAAATGCGTCACGAAAAAGTATACGAACAACTAAAAGCAATTGCACCTACTGTGTTCTCAGAAACATTACGTGGTGAATGGAAAGATAACTTCAAATTTTATGCAAAAGCATTAAATAAAGAAAAAGAAGGTCAAAAAGTTGTAGCTGATTACGAATCACGTATGAAAGATTTAAAAGGCAAACTTGGCGATAAAGTAAATCAAGAAATCTCTATGGTTCGTTTCATGCCTGGTGATGTTCGTATTTATCATGGTGATACATTCTCTGGTGTTATTTTAAAAGAACTTGGATTTAAACGTCCTGGAGATCAAAACAAAGATGATTTTGCAGAGCGTAACGTATCTAAAGAGCGTATTTCTGCAATGGATGGTGACGTATTATTCTACTTCACATTCGATAAAGGAAATGAGAAAAAAGGATCTGAATTAGAAAAAGAATATATTAATGATCCGCTATTTAAAAATTTAAATGCAGTAAAAAATGGTAAAGCATACAAAGTTGATGACGTTATTTGGAATACAGCTGGTGGCGTAATGGCCGCTAACCTACTATTAGATGACATCGAAAAACGCTTTGTTAAATAATATTTCCTTAACCAGCTCCCTTCTATGGAGCTGGTTATTTTTCAATTCACTTAAATGTCACATTATTTCGTTTTGTATTTTTATTCCCAATATGTTATATTGAGAAAGTAAATAGAATATATTTTCTTTATATCAGAATAAATATTTTAATCTAAATTTTCTGATTAATCACTATTTTATTTTCTTTTAGAATTCAATTATTACATTTGAAAACGCTTATCATCTTGTTTTCAGGGCAAAATACAGTAACGGTCGAAGAAAAATAGAACTTTTTCAGAAATTTTCTTTCTATTTCCATATAATTCTATTGACTTCTAAATATTTTGTAAATTAAAATGATTACATAAATATCCGTTATACAGGATTAGGGGGAAACAAACATGGATGCAGCTTTAAAATTAGACAAAGCTGGAGAGCAACAATCACCAAAAAAACATCCACCAGGGTTATACTTGTTGTTCTTTACAGAGGCATGGGAAAGATTTAGTTATTACGGAATGCGTGGCTTATTAGTTCTTTATTTAACAACGAGCTTAGTAAGCGGCGGTTTAGGATTTGATAAAGCAGTTGCAGTTCAAATTTACGGTATTTTCACAATGCTTGTATATTTCACACCTATTATTGGTGGTTGGTTAACTGACCATTTCATTACGAAGCGACATGCCATTACTATTGGTGGTATCATCATGGCAATTGGTAACTTCGTACTATTTTCAATGAATACGAAAACTGGACTATTTTTAGGATTAGGATTATTAGTTATCGGTAACGGATTCTTCAAACCGAATATTTCGACTTTATTAGGTCAATTATATAGTGACAACGATTCTCGTCGTGATAGTGCCTTCACTATCTTCTACATGGGGATTAACTTAGGAGCTCTTATCGCTCCATTCATTTGCGGTTACTTCGCAGATTATAGATACGGTTTCTTAACAGCTTGTATCGGTATGATTATTGGACAAATTGCATTTAACTTATTAGCACCTCGTTACTTAGGATCAGCTGGAACAACAGTTGTGGGTAAAAAATCTAAAGAACAAAATGCAAAAGCTGTTGAGAAAAAACCTTTAACACCACAAGAGAAAAAACGTACTGTTGCAATTTTAATTTTAACTTGTTTCGTTGTATTCTTCTGGGCAGGATTTGAACAAGCTGGTAGCTCTTTAACACTTTACACAGATAAGTTCGTAGATCGTACAATTGGTGGATTTACAATTCCAACACCTTGGTTCCAATCTGTAAACCCACTATTCATTATCTTACTAGCATTACCTGTTTCTGCGTTATGGATTAAGCTTTCAAAAACAAAAAATGGTGATTTGAAAATCCCAACAAAAATGGCATTAGGTATGATTTTACTAGGGATTGGATATTTAGTTCTAACTTTAGCTGTTTTAAAAACTGGTAGCGATGAAGGTAACATTACAATGAAAGCAAACTTACTATTCATTGTATTCACTTACATGTTCCACACAATCGGTGAGTTATTCTTATCACCAATCGGATTATCTATGGTAAGTGCAATCGCTCCTGTTAAACTAGCATCATTATTAATGGGTGTATGGTTAGCTGGTACTGGCTTCGCAAACTTATTAGCAGGACAATTAGCCGCTTTCACTCAATCTTTAGGATATTTAGAAGTATTCGCAAGCATCGGTATTATCGTAATTGTACTGGGATTAGTACTTCTTATGTTCTCTAAGAAAATTGCACATATGATGGAATAACAAAAAGACGCTTCTAAAATTAGAAGCGTCTTTTTTATTATTTCTCCTCTAAAGCTGTCACGTCCACATGAACGCTCTCACCAGGATTAGATACATCATACACTTGAGCACTCCCCTTCTGCTCATCACAGCTCTCAATCCATACTGGTACGCCCTCATATGTAACGTCAATTCTACTTGAAGAAGATAAGATTTGTTTCACACGTTTCACATCCATACTACTATCCCTCCTTTTGCTTACTACACTCCTTTCTATTTTTTCTTTTCCTTTTAGAATATATTCGGTAAGGCAGCATATTGATTAATAGTCATTTCTACCTCACATGCTAATATTTACTCTCTCGCTACCTTTCTGACAAATAAAAAAAGACGTATATTCTACACGTCTTTTTCCATAATATTCAAATTTTAAGAAAATAATGTTTTTACTACCGCACTTACTTTATCATTATGGATTTGATAATACACTTCTAATCCTCGTCTTTCAAAGCGCACTACTTTATTTTGCTTTAACTTCGTTAAATGTTGTGAAACCGTTGATTGCGGAATTTCTAACACTTCCTGTAGTTGTGTTACATTACATGTTCCTCTTTGCATAAGTTCCATTACTAGACGTAGGCGAAGTGGGTGAGCTAACGCTCTTAACATTTGTACATCTTCTTCTGAAATACGACATTCGAATTGATTTTGGTTCATAAAGTTCCCCTCATTTTCGTTTTTATTTGCGTTTTTATGTTCTTTTTATTTATTTATATATCTGTTCTTATATTTCCTGTTACGACATAACTTTATCAACCTATAAAGCCGAAAATTTTTTCCATCTTCATCAGCAAAAATTCAGGAAAAAATCCTTGCTGATTTTGAATATTATACTATATGATATAACGAAAAAGCAAAATAATGGCCTACGAATACTTTGCTTACAAACGTTGTTTTATCAGGCTTTTTGTTATATTTTCACCTCATTGAAATGCACAGTAACGGTATTGTAAAATATCGTCTATAATTGATAACCTATCGTAATGTAGTTGAACTATACTTAACCTCTTTGTTACGCTAAAAGGAATTTTCAGTAAAAAGAGATGATATGGTATTAAAAATTTGTTTCTTATTTTTTATTCGTATTGCAAGCGGTTGAATTGTTGTGAAAAACTTCCTATTAAATCCACTCACCGTTCCTCTCTCACTAAATCAAACAGGACAGATAAGTGCATATATCAAACTTTAATCAGTAGGGTTTTTGTTCATCCCCACTGATTATCAGCCCTCACCAACCGGGCGTTTACTGGCAGCCCGATCCCCACCTAACTTCTTTGCTTCCGCTGAATTTTGAGGTGTGGGTCTTACTGCCCGTTAATGCGGGATAAGAGACGGCATCTAATATACACCTATAGGGAACATGCCATCTGAATAAGCAAAATAATATGCAAATAATTTATACAGCACACTTAAATTCATTTGAGTGTGTTTTTTGTCTACTTTATGAACAAAGCTTTTCTTTTAACACTATTATGGAATAATTATACTTTTTTACGTTGACAATAGTGTTGAAGGAGAATATACTAAGCATGTAAGTTGATTGTGAATAGTTTCACAAATAATGTGAATTTCTTCACATATAATAGATAGGAGTTGTCATTATTATGAGTACTTGGACACAAATTTATGATCCATTAAACAATATTTGGTTATCTGCACTAATCGCAGCACTTCCAATTTTCTGCTTCATCATTTGTTTAATGGGACTGAAAATGAAAAGTTATATCGCTGGTCTTTACAGTGTGATTGTCGCTATTATTCTTGCAATATTTGTTTATAAAATGCCAGCAACAGTAGCTGTAGCATCTGCTGGATTCGGTGTTTTATCTGGATTTTATCCAATTTGTACTATCGTTATCGCCGCAATTTTCCTTTACAAATTAACTGTTAAAACAGAGCAGTTCAATATTATTCGCGATAGTATTTCAAACATTACAAATGATCAACGTTTACAAGTATTATTAATTGCTTATTCTTTCGGTGCTTTCTTAGAAGGCGCAGCTGGTCTAGGGGTTCCAGTTGCTATTACAGCTGCACTACTTGTGGGTATGGGCTTTAATCCATTAAAAGCAGCAGGTATTTGTTTAGTAGCTAATATTGCTGGTGGTGCTATGGGTGCTATGGGTATTCCAGTTACAGTACCGGCACAATTAACTGAACTTGACGCATTAACAATTGGTCGTCAAACTGTTCTTATTTTACCTTTCATTAGTATTATCTTACCTTTCTTACTTGTTTCAATGGTCGATGGAGTTAAAGGTATTAAAGAAACTTGGCAAGGTATTCTTGTAAGTGGTGTTTCTTTCGCTATTACTCAATTCGCTGTAACTTACTTCTTAGGTGCAGAACTTACTAATATTTTCGCAGCCGTTGTAAGTATGATTGCTCTTGCATTATTCTTACGTGTTTGGCAACCAAAATCTTCTACTAAAGAAGAAAAACAAGAAACTAAAGTATCACATACATTCAATCAAATTTTATATGCTTGGTCTCCATTCGTATTCTTAACTGCATTTGTAACAATCTTTAATTTAAAACCAATTAAAGCTTTATTTGCTCCAGATGGTGCGTTAGCAAACTTAGTATTTAACATTCAGTTCCCTGGTCTTCATAATGCTGTTATGAAAACTACACCAATTACAAAAGCTGATACACCTTTCGCAGCTGTTTTCAAATTTGATGTATTTTCTTCTACAACTACTGCGATTGTACTAGCAATTATCGTTTCACTTATCGTTTACCGCGTAAAAGGTAAAATGGTTAAAGAATTAATGATTGAAACAATGAAAGAATTAAAAGCTCCAGTATATACAATTTGTAGCGTTATCGCTTTAGCTTACGTAGAGAACTACTCTGGTATGTCATCTACACTTGGACTTGCATTCTCATCTACTGGTAATGCATTCCCAATTCTTTCTCCAATCTTAGGATGGATTGGCGTATTCATTACAGGTTCAGTAGTTTCAAGTGGTTCTTTATTCGCACCACTGCAAGCAGTAACAGCAGACCAATTAAACATCGTTCCTTCTACACTCGTTGCCTTAAACGTGGTAGGTGGTACAATGGCAAAAATGGTTTCACCACAATCTGTAGCAGTTGCTTGTGCCGCAGTTGGACTAGTTGGTAAAGAATCTGCTCTATTTAAAACAGCAATGAAATACAGTTTAATCTTCTTAGCTGTTATTAGCTTACTTCAATTAAACGCTGTGTTTAATATCTTTTAAAAATAAAACACCGATCCAAATGGATCGGTGTTTTTCACATTATATTTTTTTATTTTTTAATAAAGAAGCTCCAGCAATTTCAGGGTGAGTCATTTCGAATGGATCTAAAATAATATCCAATTCCTCTTCTGTCAGTACACCATGTTCTAAACATAACTCCCTAACAGATTTTCCTGTTTCAATTGCTTCACGTGCAATACGAGATGCTGCTTCATAACCAATATGAGGATTAACTGCTGTAATAATTCCAACACTTTTCTCAACATATTGCTTCAGCAATTCTTCATTTGCTGTAATTCCTTCAATACAATATTCACGGAATACACGGAATCCATTATTCATAATGCTTATAGATTGAATTAAATTAAATACAAGCACAGGCTCCATTACGTTTAACTCTAATTGTCCTGCTTCTGATGCTAAGCAAATTGTATGATCGTTTCCGATTACTTGGAATGCGACTTGGTTAATTACTTCTGCCATAACTGGATTTACTTTTCCTGGCATAATGGATGAACCTGGCTGACGTGCTGGCAATTGAATTTCAGCTAACCCAACACGTGGACCAGACGCCATAATACGAAGATCGTTTGCAATTTTAGACATGTTCATCATACATACTTTAAGCGCTGCAGATACTTCTGTGTATGCATCTGTATTTTGCGTTGCATCAACTAAATGCTCTGCACCAACAAGTGGGAATCCACTAAACGTTCTTAAATGTTTTACCACTTGTTCAATATACGTAGGATTTGCATTTAATCCTGTACCAACAGCTGTCGCCCCCATATTCACTTCATATAAATGTTGACGAGACTGTTTAATTCTTTTTATATCACGCTCAAGCACTCGGCTATACGCTTCAAATTCTTGTCCAAGGCGAATTGGAACTGCATCTTGTAAATGTGTGCGTCCCATTTTAATAACGTGATCAAACTCTTTTGCTTTTTTACGAAAAGCAGAATGAAGTTCTTCCATTGTAATAAGAAGCTCTTCTAACATCATAAGAGTTGCAATATGAATCCCTGTTGGAAACGCATCGTTCGTTGATTGGGCCATGTTCACATGAGTGTTTGGGCTAATTTTCGCATATTCCCCTTTTTCATATCCCATACGCTCTAACGCTCTATTCGCAATTACTTCATTTGTATTCATATTAATAGAAGTTCCGGCTCCACCTTGAATAGGATCCACGATAAATTGATCATGAAACTTTCCATCAACAATTTCTTGCGCTGCTTCTGCAATTTCATGTCCAATGTCTTTAGCTAAATAACCAGTATCTATATTCGCAAGTGCCGCTGCTTTTTTCACAATTGCCATTGCTGTAATGAGTGATGGATGAATGCGGTATCCTGTAATTGGGAAGTTTTCTACGGCACGTAATGTTTGTACACCATAATAAGCTGCACTTGGTACTTCTTTTTCACCTAAAAAATCTTTTTCTATACGTATATCCTTCGTTGCTATCATTTTTATCACCTATACTTTTTCATTCTAAATCCTTATCCAAAAAATCCGCCCTCTAAAAACACGAGTATCATTCAGAAGAATTTTTCAGTATCCACCTTCACTATATAGCACCTTTTTTGAAAGCGCAAACATTTATTTTTCTGTATATCCTTTTTATTAAAGTTTATAGAAAATCATTCTTCTACTTTCCTTATTTCCACTCGTTTAATTTGATGCATATCCTTTTCAAGGACTTTAAAATAAAAACCGTGTTTCTCAATAACATCTCCTTCAGCAACGATTTGTTTTTGTACCATAATCCAGCCACCAATTGTATCTACATCATCAGCAATTAAATGTATGCCAAGCAAATCATTTACTTCACTAATAAGCACTTTTCCCTCTACGATTTTATATCCTTCACTTACATGCTCTATAGGTGGATTCTCATCTTCATCGTATTCATCTCGAATTTCTCCAACAATTTCTTCTAAAATATCTTCTAGTGTAACAATCCCTGCTGTACCACCATATTCATCATATAATACAGCTAATGGAATGTGTTTTCTTTGCATTTGTAACAGTAAATCATGAATTGGAATATTTTCTAGCACTTCAATAACTGGCCTTGTATATGGCATAATTGAGCACTCCTCGTCCCGATTACCATCCATATAACGAATAAATAAATCTTTTACATTTACCATCCCAATAATTTCATCTTTATCTTCACCAAATACAGGATATCTCGTGTACTTTTCTTGTGCGATGACTTTAATATGTGTTTCAAATGGTTCGTCCTCATATAAGCCTACAACTTCCGTACGAGGTACCATAATTTCTTTTGCTACTCTATTATCAAATTCAAAAATATTATTTACATATTTAAATTCCCTTTGGTTAATCTCTCCGCTCTCATAGCTCTCAGATAAGATTAACCTTAATTCTTCTTCTGAATGAGCTACTTCATGTTCAGAAGCTGGATGTAATCCGAATAAACCAGTTACAACCCTCGCTGAACCATTTAAAGCCCAAATAAACGGGTACATAACTCGGTAAAAATAAATAAGTGGTTTCGATAACAATAAGCTAACTTGTTCTGCTTTTTGTATAGCAAATGTCTTTGGAGCAAGTTCCCCAATGACAACATGTAAAAATGTAATTACTGCAAAGGCAATAATAAATGAAACTGTACTGGAAATTGCAGGTGAGAATTGTAATTTTAAAAACAACGGCTCGAGTAAATGTTTAATAGTTGGTTCCCCTAACCACCCGAGCCCTAAAGCAGTAATTGTAATACCTAGCTGACAGGCCGATAAATACTCGTCTAAATTTGAAGTTACCTTTTTAGCTGCCAGTGCACCTCGTCTTTTTTCACTAACGAGTTGATCAATACGACTGCTACGTACCTTAATAATTGCAAATTCAACAGCCACAAAAAATGCTGTTAACCCAATAAGAATGACTACCATCAATAATTTTAAAATATCCACATATGCTCTTTAGCTCTCTTAGCTAAAGTTACACCTCCTTTTAAAAAGAAGTTTCACTTTAGTTTCTTCAATTATTGGAAAGCAACTCTATATAAAATCCACCAATTTTCAAACCTCATACAATTCTAAAGGTAAACCATCAGGGTCTTGGAAAAAGACGAATTTCTTCCCCGTTATTTCATCAATACGGATTGGTTCTGTCTTAACACCACATTGGTTTAAATGCTTCACAGCTTCTTCTATATTTGTAACAGCAAATGCTAAATGTCTAAGACCGGCTGCTTCTGGACAACTTTTGCGCTCAGGCGGATTTGGAAATGAAAATAATTCGATTTGATACTCTTCTCCTACACATAAATCTAATTTATAAGAATCTCGTTCCTTTCTATATACTTCATTTATCTCTTTAAACCCTAATATTCTAGTATAAAAATTCTTTGACCTCTCATAATTCGAACAAATAATTGCAACGTGATGCACTCTACATATATTCATACTCTCTCTATTCCTTTCTTTACCAAAGATGCATATTCTCCCTTGAAATGAAAAACATATATAGCAGAATATCTCTTTTAGGGGGCTTATCATGAAATTCATTACTTTTTTCGTCGGACTAATTGTTGTTTTCTTACTCGCTTATATTGCTAGCAACAATAAGAAACATATTAAGTTTAAACCAATTTTCATCATGCTTATTATACAGTTAATTTTAACCTACCTATTATTAAATACAGAAATCGGTCTCATACTTATTCGTGTCATTTCCAGTCTGTTTACAAAGCTACTCGAGTATGCTGCTGATGGAATAAATTTCGTATTTGGTGGTATTGCAAATAAAGGTGAAATGCCATTTTTCCTTACTGTATTATTACCAATCGTCTTTATTTCTGTTTTAATTGGTATATTACAACATTTCAAAATACTACCATTTTTTATTCATTGGATCGGGTACTTTCTTAGTAAAATAAATGGTCTTGGGAAATTAGAATCTTACAATGCTATTGCCTCTGCCATTGTCGGTCAATCAGAAGTTTTTATTACAGTGAAAAAGCAATTAGCTCAAATTCCAAAACACCGTCTTTATACACTTTGTGCCTCTGCTATGTCAACCGTATCTATGTCTATCGTAGGTGCCTATATGACAATGATTGAACCTAAATATGTAGTAACTGCACTCGTTCTCAATTTATTTAGCGGTTTTATTATCGTACTCATCATTAACCCTTACGACGTTAAAGATGACGAAGATATTTTAGAAATCAAAGGTGAAAAACAAAGCTTTTTTGAAATGCTTGGAGAATACATTCTTGATGGTTTTCGTGTAGCCATTGTTGTCGGCGCTATGCTCATCGGATTTGTCGCATTAATTAGTTGTATTAATGACCTGTTCCTCATTATATTCGGTATTACGTTCCAACAATTAATCGGCTATGTATTTGCGCCTATCGCATTCCTTATCGGTGTACCAAGTTCTGAAATTGTCGCAGCTGGCAGCATTATGGCAACGAAGCTTGTAACGAATGAATTTGTCGCAATGATGGACCTTAGTAAAATTTCTAATAGCCTTTCTCCCCGTACAGTTGGGATTATTTCTGTTTTCCTTGTGTCTTTTGCCAATTTTTCTTCCATTGGTATTATTTCAGGTGCGGTAAAAGGACTAAACGAAGAACAAGGAAACGTTGTTGCGAGGTTTGGCCTTAAATTACTATATGGAGCTACTCTCGTTAGCATTTTATCCGCAATTATCGTAAGCATTATGTTGTAATTAGGTAAAATTTTATCATTTTCTTATCCCTATCTTTTGTATACAATAACGAATAGATGTCTTATAAAGTGAAACTTTACTCAGAGGGGCTATCCCCCTCTGAGTATTAGCCTTCACCAATCGGGCTTTTACGGGCAGTTAACTCCCACCTAACTTCCTTGCGTTCGCTGGACTTTGAGGTGGGAGTTTTACTGCCCGTTAATGCGGGATAAATAATCAAGACATCTATTTTTTATACATGTACAATCGCTTTTATTTAGCGTAAAATATTTTTTATGTGTTTGAATACACTTCTAAATGTATATACTTCGATAGTTTTAAAGGAGAAAAAATGATGAAATCCGACCCGAACAACAATACGCGAGCCAGAAAAGGACGCTCAAAGAAAAAACGCCTACTTTGGTTCCTTCTTATTCCATTACTAATTGTAGCACTTGGAGCAGGAGGCTACTCCTTCCATATATACAGTAAAGCAAAGTCCGTCTTAAATAATGCTTATGCTGAACTAGGTCGAGGAGATAAGTCCAGTAAACGTGAAAAAGCTGTTAAACCTATGACCGACAACATTTCTGTACTAATTATGGGTGTTGATGAAAGTGATATTAGGGAAAAAGGTTATGGAAAAGCAACTCGAACAGATGCGTTATTACTTGCAACAATTAATAAAAACGATAAATCCGTTAAACTTGTAAGCATTCCACGTGACTCACGCGTCTACATTAAATCACGTGATAAATACGATAAAATCACACATGCGCACGTATTCGGTGGTGTAGACAGCACAATTGATACGGTAGAGAACTTTTTAGATGTTCCAGTTGACTACTATGTAAAATTCAACTTTAAATCATTTATTAAAATTGTTGATTCCCTTGGTGGTATTACTGTAGACGTTCCAGTTGAGTTCACAGAGCAAAATAGTAAAGATGAAGCAGATGCAATTCATCTAAAAAAAGGACGTCAACATTTAAATGGAGAAGAGGCACTGGCACTGGCTAGAACTCGTCATATCGATAGTGATTATATGCGTGGTCAACGCCAACAGCTTGTATTAGAGGCCATTGCTGAAAAGGCACTATCTCTTAATTCCATTAATAAAATCGGAGGCCTACTAGACGCTGTCGATAAAGACTTAAAAACCAATTTAACTTTTGATGATATGATGACAATTACAAAAAATTCAATGGATTCAAATTTAAAGATGGAAAAAATGCAAGTAGAAGGTACAGATAAATATATAGGCGGTATTTATTATTACGTTCCAAATGAAAAAAGCGTCAATAATATTTCGACAAAACTACAAGAACATCTCGGTGTTACGAATAAAAATGAGCATAAAAAATTATAATAAAAAGGCTGCTAGATTTCTCTAGACAGCCTTTTTATTATATTTTTCAACATATTTTTCATACACATTGTGACAAGAAGTGACAATTATTACAGCGGTGTAACATTTTTTATGAAAACATTACACACACAGTGAAAATAATAGTATACTAGTACGTACATAATGTTATTTTCATCATTTTTATACAAAAAATGTAATACATATATTTATACATAAATTTCTGGGGGGAAATAAATGAAGCTAAGTAAAATACTGATCGGTTCTGCAATTGCTGGGGGCATATTACTTTGTGTAGGCGGTGTTGGGGGATATCAATATGTCTCCAAATTAAATAATCAATTAGATACTACTGCATTACCGAATACTACATTTGAAGGTATTTCTCTCGATGGAAAAAATAAGAAAGATATTCAAGCAATTATTAATCAAAAGGTAACTGAATTAGATCAAAAATCCCTTACCTACATATTCCAAAACGAAAAACAAACTTACACATGGAAAGATTTAGGGATAAATTATAAAGAGAAAGATATTATTGACAAAATCTTTAAAGAACAAGAAGGAAACGTAATGAATCGTTACAAAATGCGTAAGCAAGCTGAAAACGGTGAATTAAAACGTGACTATAAATTAACACCACAATTAAATGCAACAGCTTATGAAACCTTTATAAAAGATAAATATAATGAAACATTAAAAAATCCTATTAATGCAGAATTCAGTATTGAAGGCTCAACAGTAAATGTTAGTCAAAGCCAAAACGGAGAAAAAATTGATAAAGGGAAACTAAACGGTTTAACAAACGAAGCTATTACTACCGGTAAATCAGATGTTACATTGCCAGTCACATTCATAAAACCAGAACGCTCTACAGAAGACATACAGAAAATGGGGATTAAAGAAGTCATCGCTGAATATTCTACTCCAATGGCCGGCCGTAACGGAAATCAATCATTTAACGTAAATAAGTCAGCCAATACTTTAAGTGGGGTTATTGTCGCACCTGATGAAACGTTTAGTTTTAACGGCCGCGTTGGCGTAACTGATGCTGCACATGGTTACAAATCTGCAGCAGTATATTCACAAGGTAAAGTAATACAAAGTGCAGGCGGAGGAGTTTGCCAAGTCAGTAGTACATTATACAGCGCAGCTTTAAGGGCAGATTTAGGCATTGTTTCTCGAAGCAATCATTCTATGCCGGTAAATTATTTACCACTTGGGCAAGATGCAGCAGTAGCAGATTATGGTCCAGATTTAAAATTTAAAAATAATACGGGCAATCATATTTATATTCAAGCATTTTCAAATGGAGGTAGTATTACTACACGCATTTTCGGTACAAATACTGGTAAAAATGTTGAAGTTTCTTCTCAAGTAATTAGTAGGACTAGTGATAAAATCACAGCGGTTACGTATAAAAAAGTAACACAAAACGGGGAAGTAATATCAAATGGACAAATTTCAAAAAGCGTATATAAAAGCGCTCCAAAAGAATAGCTAATATCCACCGAATAGCATAAAGAAAAAGGCGTGATTATATCACGCCTTTTTCTTTTGCAGTAATAGTAAAAAAGTTTCAAGATGGTCTTTCGTTTCTTCTAAAGACCACATACGATTGCCTTGCTTCGCAGCTAATACACACGCCTCTTCCCACGCGTTCTTTTTCTTCATATTTATTAATTCATCACGTAATTTCAAAACAATTTCTTCGTCTTCTTGTTCAATAAACTCTTCCATCACGCTTACTATTTCATCCTCATGAATACTTAACGTACAGTACGATTTAAGAAAGTATTGTAATGTCGTATACATAATGTACTCCCCCTTCTTATTTATCAGATGGATAAGAAGTAATAATCTTAAACCCTAATTCTCCTGACTTATCTCTTGCTAAAACAGTAACAGTTTTTACCAACTTGTCTTTTAAACTCATATTTTTCTTTATTACCGTTTTTCCAACCGGGAATGAATGTGTTGTATTTAATACGAGACGAGCCTCTTTAGAATTTTTTAACCAGTCTTGAATTTCCTTATCATGCTGCTTCAAACTATCTTTTACAGCTTTCGTTGCTATTTCCTTGTCATAGTATGTACTTGCTGCTGATACTTTATCTGTCTTCAAGCGATTCTTCAAATCTTCTTCTGATTTGCCTACATGTCTTTCAATCGTATGACCATTTTTAGGTGGCCCTTCCATTTCATCTAAAATATTATCACTAATTTTTTCTACTGATGTCGATTGATTCCCTGTTTGTTTCTCTGTTTTTTGTTCTTTTCCTGCACATCCACTTAAGATCAGCATTAGTGCCAATAAACCACTCAAGAAAAGACTACTTATTCGTTTCATCATATCACCTCTTTCATGATTATTATCGCAACTTCACTAAAAGTCAATTTCACAACGAAAAAATCTATCAGTTTTCATTTTTTTCATCTATTTTTCCATATTTACCCGCGCAATTTCATCAACCCTCTATTTTTCGACTTTTATAATATATACCCCCTATATTTTATGATTATTTCCCAGATTAAAACACTGATAACATAACTATAAAACTCTTTTATACAAAGGTTTTTATAGTGTTTTAAAAAATATTTTAAAATACCCCCATTTTTATATACCTAATACCCATATAAGGTATAAAGCCCCCTTCTTATCAACGTTTTTCTACATTATGTAAATTTACCCTTGCCTATACAAACGAAATATGGTGTAATGCAAAAAAAGATAAAGGATTTTAAACAATGGCTGAAACGATTCAAAATTTCTTAACAGAATACTATTCAATCGCAATTCCACTTAGTATCTTAATTAACATCATCATTAGTCTTTTAGGTGTTATTCCTAGCATCTTTTTAACCGCCATTAATATACAGCTCTTCGGTGTAACAAATGGCACAATCATTTCGATCGCAGGTGAGGCCTTAGGGGCTATTATCTCGTTTTATATTTATCGCATAGGCCTTCAAAAGTTCACTCACGATAAAGTAAATAAGTACCCAAAGGTAGAGCGTCTTCTTTATGTAGAAGGTATAGAGGCCTTTCTACTCGTTCTATCGTTTCGATTGATACCTTTCATCCCATCAAGTATCGTGACTTTATTTGCAGCTCTAGGGAAAATGTCATTACTCTCCTTCAGTATTGCCAGTACAATAGGTAAAATACCGGCCTTATTGATTGAAGTATATTCGGCATATCATGTTATGAACGGAACAAATGAAGCGAAGTGGATTGTAACAATCGCAGGCGCTATTGGATTGTTTTATTTGTGGAAAAAATGGAGAAAAAAATAAAGAAGGAGCCTATGCTCCTTCTTTATTTTTGAAGTATTTTATTAATAGCTATCCTTTAAATCCTTAGTTAATACCAACAGCACTAAATGATTGCTTAACTGCTGCTACTTCCGCAGAAGTCGCACCATATAAATCAGCTGCCGCTTGCACTGCACCAGCACGAGCTTGGCTAAATGTAGTAGATTGCGTGAAATATTGTGTGTTTGCACGGTAATAAATTGCACCTAACTTATCTTTACCAATGCCCGTTACAGTTACACCCGAATGCGTACCACCATTTGCTAATAAATAAGCTTGTTTGTTAATGATACCACTGTTTGTATGAACCCCACCGTTATCACTAGTACCAGTGTAACGCTTAGAATAGTGGTCTGGATCACCATATTTCGTTGGATCACTCATAGAGCGAAGCGCATCTCCTGCTTTGCCAGGCGTATAAATATCTTCCCCAATTTCCCAATCTGGGTTACGGTTATCATAATACTCTACTAATGTACCAAAAACATCTGAAATAGCTTCATTTAATGCTCCTGATTCATTTTGATAAATTAAATCTGAGCTATACTCTGTAACAGCATGCGTTAATTCGTGACCAATTACATCAATACCACCAGATAATGAAGTGAACGTTACACCATCACCATCTCCGTATACCATTTGTGAGCCGTTCCAGAATGCATTATTATACTTACTTCCGTAATGAACTGTTGATTTTAATGGTGCTCCTGCATCATTAATAGAGTTTCTATTAAATGTAGCTTTATAGTAATCATATGTTTTACCTGCATAGTAATGAGCATCTACTGCTGCTGCATCATACGCTGCATTGAAAACATTATCTGCATCTACCCATAATGTTCCTGGTAATGTTGAGCGGTTTTTCGCATCATATGTGAAAATCGTTGCTCCGCGCGTATTATCTTGTAAATAGTAAGATGATGCAGATAACGTTGTATTAAGCGATTTCGTATCTCCTAATACACCTTTACCAGTACCCACTGCATTTGTTCCTGTTACAGGCTTTACAGCTGGTTTCGCTTCCTGTTTAGGTGCCTCTTGCTTAACTGGTGATTTATCTTCATTTGCTACATGATCAAGCTTATTATATTTATTTAATACTTTACCGCTACCTGCTTCAATGAAATAGTAGTAGTTTCCTGGGCTCGGCTCTAAGAAGTTTAAATTTACAACGTATGCATATGTTGTTTCTTCACCATTTTGATATACATATAAGTCCGCTTTTGGTTCTACCTCATATTTAGGTGTAACACCTAAATCTTTTTGCGCAATTTCAATTGCTTTTGCGCCTTCGATCTTATTTTTATTTTTCAACTTTTCTTTTTTGTCTAAATCAGGTGCAACTGTTCCAGACAATACTTTTAAAGAACCATCTTTACTTACGTGAGCTACTTGCGTAGAACCCCATACAGGTACTCCTTCGTATACTTGTTGTAAACGTAATACTGTTGAATCAGTTACAGCATCTTTCTTCGCTTGTTTCACTTTGAAAGAATCTTGCGCACTCTTTTCCCCTAACTTATAATCACCTTTTGCTGCGTTTAAGTAATCAAACACAACAGATTCTGCTTTCTTACCAGTTGCTCCAGTTAAATCCCCAGAAACAAACTCCGGTGACTGTACTGTCTCATTGTACTTCTTCGTAGAGAGCACATTTTTAGAATCTGCAAATGCAGAGCCTGTCCCTCCAAACGTTGTAACTGCCATTCCTGTCGCTAACACTAACGCTAAACTTTTCTTTTTCATGAACCTTCCCCCTAATAAATTATTTTTTGAAAAAGAGTAGTTTCATATTAGCATTATGTTTTCACTATTAATATACTAAAAATTCAATTAATTTATTTCTCAAGTTTTGTAGAATTTTGAGGAACAAATATTGAAAAACCCCCTTCCGATTGGAAAGGGGTTTCTGTTAAGAATTTATTAATTCTACTACTTTTTCTCCTTGACCATAAATATCCGATGTCCAAGCATATTGCGGTTCCAATACCACTAATACAGCTACCAAAGCCAAAGCACCAATAATTATTTTTTTCATATTATTTTCCTCCCTTTTCTTCTAATAAATTAATTGCTAATTTATAGTAGTTATTACTTTCCTTAAATTCTAGTAATTCCTCGTGATATCCTGCTAGTTCTAAATACACCATTTTTAATTCCTTTTTATTTTCTTCGCCTCTAAAAAATGGGATTGCCTCAACTTCTAAAAATCTTTTATAAACATCTTTCGTTTCAAAGTATTTATTCTTAAGCATTGAAAGTATATATAGCATACTTTTATACTTTTCATCCCTCTTGGCAACATCTATTCCTTTATTAATCCAATCTTTCGCTTCTTCAAATTCTTTTAATTCAATACACTGCAAAGCGATCTCATACACTGCATCAATATAATTTAAATCCTCTTCCTTTTTGTACTTTAGGCATTGTAAATAATAATCTTTTGCTTTTGAATAATCTTTTAAGTTATAGTACAAGAAGCCTAAATTATTTAAAGCAATAGCTGTTATACTTTCTTTATCAGCAAAAGAATTTGCTTCCCTCAAAATATTATTATAAATAGATAGTGCTTCATTATATTGCTTTTTTTGTATATAACTCAACGCAATAAGTAACTGGCAATTTATCACATAACGGAATTTATATTCATTCTTAAATCCTTCCATTGCTACATTAGCAAAATGTAAAGTCATATGTTCAACTTCTAATTCATTATAAACAAGAGCCAAATTGAAATATATTCCATTCTCATGATAACCTTGTTCCTTTGCCATTACTTCTGTTCGAGTCAAATACTCCAATGCCTTCTTATATCTATGTTGTAAAAAATAATATAACCCTTTGCTATACGTATATAATAATTTTTGGAATGGTGAATACTTTTTGTACATCTTCTTTAAGCTCTCTAACTCTTTTTCGACAGCAGGAAAATCCCTTTTCATAATTAAATAACGTGTATACAGCAGTTTATAATAATTTATAATTTCAAAATCCAACACATGCTTCATTTCACCTTGTAACTCTTCATATATACGTTCTACTTGTGGCTTGTCCAAATGAACTAGTGCATTCAGCCATTCATCCAACTTCCCCTTCACATCTTCTTCTACATCCCTCAAATCCGTCACGGCAATTTCTAACCTTGTGCAGAGCAATTGTAGAATTTCTTCTGATGCTTCGATCTTTCCATTTTCGATTTTACTTAAGTATGAGACAGAACAAATGCCCTGACATAATTCTTCTTGTGTCATTTTTTGCTGAAGCCGTTTGTAAAAGACTTGTTTGCCTATTTTTTCTAATGTTTGTTGCATTGTCCTCCTCCATTCTCATTACCCCATTACTCTAATAATACATAAAATCTGGAGAAATATAAATTGATAAATATAAATTTTCTAAAAAATATGCATAATTTCATTTTTTTCTCTCTTGACTTCACTTCAATATCTCTTCTTTGCTACGAATGGTGAAAAGTTGGTATACTATAACCAAATTATGGAGGTGTTCTCGCGATGACTCATTATAAAGACGATAGTTATGCCTTACATACAGACCTATATCAAATCAACATGGCTTATACATATTGGAAAGATGGTATTCATAATCGCCGTTCCGTTTTTGATTTATACTTTCGAAAGCTTCCATTCGAGAACGGTTATGCTGTTTTTGCTGGACTGGAGAAAATTGTAGAGTACATAGAAAATTTCAGCTTTACTGAAAGCGATATCGCTTATTTAGCAGAATTACAATTTGAAGAAGAATTCCTTCATTATTTACAAAATATGAAATTCACTGGGACGATTCGTAGTATGCAAGAAGGTGAAGTTGTATTTAATAACGAGCCTTTATTACGTGTTGATGCACCACTTGGTGAAGCACAAATTATTGAAACCGCCCTCTTAAATATTGTGAATTACCAAACATTAATTGCAACAAAAGCTGCTCGTATGAAACATGCTGCAAGTAATGATGAGCTTTTAGAGTTCGGCACAAGACGTGCCCATGAGTTCGATGCTGCCCTTTGGGGGACACGCGCTGCCTTTATTGGTGGTTTCTCCTCTACAAGCAACGTTCGTGCTGGGAAACGCTTCGGGATCCCTGTAGCTGGCACACACGCTCACTCTTTCGTTCAAGCATATCGCGATGAATACGTCGCGTTTAAGAAATACGCTGAAACTCATAAGAAGTGCGTCTTTCTCGTTGATACATATGACACATTGAAATCTGGTGTTCCAAATGCAATTCGTGTTGCAAAAGAATTTGGGGATCGTATTGATTTCTATGGTATACGTCTTGATAGTGGTGATATGGCTTATTTATCGAAAAAGGCACGAAAACTACTAGATGAATCAGGATTTACAAATACAAAAATTATCGCTTCTAGCGATTTAGATGAATACACAATTATGCACCTTAAATCTCAAGGGGCGAAAATTGACGTATGGGGTGTTGGGACAAAATTAATTACGTCCTTTGAGCAACCTGCATTAGGGGCTGTTTACAAACTAGTTGCGATTGAAGATACTGACGGAAAATTAAATGATACGATTAAAATTTCATCTAATCCTGAAAAAATTACCACTCCAGGACTGAAACGAATTTATCGTATTATCAATCGGGTTAACGATCATGCAGAAGGCGATTATATTGCGTTAGATTCTGAAGAACCTGGAAAAGAAGAGCGCTTAAAAATGTTCCATCCAGTTCACACATATATAAGTAAATTCGTAACAAACTTTGAAGCCCGTGAACTCCATAAAGACATTTTCGTTAACGGTGAAAGAACATATGAACTACCAAGTATATTAGATATTCAACAATATAATGAACAGAGTCTCGCTCTATTTTGGGAAGAATACATGCGAACTTTAAATCCCGAAGAGTATCCTGTCGATTTAAGCCAAGAATGTTGGGATCATAAAATGAATTACATTCAAACTGTTCGAGAACAAGTTGAAAAAAACATACAAAAGTAAACAGAGAAGTTTCTCCTTCTCTGTTTTTTCAATACTATATGGATATTTGTAAAAAATATATTAAAATAATACGACGAATGTTTTTTATTTGTAAATTTTAATATCATATTATTCAAAAGTAAAATAATATTTGATATTATTTTATTAAATCAATTTCAACAAAATAACCAATAAAAAAGGGGACGCAGGTTGCGTCCTCTTTTTTATAAATCTTTCACTCGTAATACACGCATTGCATTTAACACTGCAAGTAGTGTCACACCAACATCTGAGAAAACAGCTTCCCACATTGTTGCAATACCAAAGGCACCAAGTAATAGAACGATCCCTTTTACACCTAAAGCAAAGATGATATTTTGCCACACTATACTTCTTGTGCGTTTTGCAATTTTTACAGCTGTCGCAATTTTTGAAGGCTCATCAGTCATAATAACGATGTCTGCCGCTTCAATTGCTGCATCTGATCCTAAACCACCCATCGCAATACCAACGTCTGCACGGGCTAATACTGGTGTATCGTTAATACCGTCACCAACGAAGGCAATTTTTTCTTTTCCATGCTTCGCTGCATCAATTTTTTCAATCTCTTCTACTTTTTGTTGCGGTAGTAATTCCGCATGAACTTCATCTAAGCCTAATTCTTTACCGACAGCTTCACCAACTGTTTTTGCATCACCAGTTAACATTACTGTCTTTTTAATACCTAGTTCTTTTAACTTTTGAATCGCTTGTTTCGAATCCTCTTTTACCTCATCAGAAATAACAATATAACCTGCATATTTTCCATCTATAGCAACGTGAACTAATGTACCTACTGTTTCTGGTTGTTTAAATTCAATATTTTCTTTTCTCATTAATTTTGCATTACCTGCAAAAATTTCTTTTCCTTGTACTTTTACGACTGTACCGTGACCAGAAATTTCGTTATAATCATCGATTATTTTTTCATCAATTGATTTTCCATATGCCTTTCGAATAGATTGGGCAATTGGATGGTTAGAATACACTTCAGCAAATGCCGCATACTCTAATAACTCTTCGCTTGTAGTACCTTCGCTCGGTTCCATTTTTGTAACTTTGAAAACACCTTTTGTTAATGTTCCTGTTTTGTCAAAAACAATATATTTTACATCATTTAAAGCTTCTAAATAGTTACTACCTTTTACTAACACACCACTTTTAGATGCACCACCGATACCTCCAAAGAATCCAAGAGGAATGGATACAACTAACGCACATGGACAAGAGATTACTAAGAACACTAAAGCTCTATAAATCCACTCAGAGAATGTAGCCCCTTCTAAAATAAGCGGTGGAATAAACGCCATGATCGCCGCTGTAATAACTACAACTGGAGTGTAGTAACGCGCAAACTTCGTAATAAAGTTTTCTGTTGGTGCTTTTTTACTGCTTGCATTTTGAACTAAATCTAAAATTTTCGATACAGTTGATTCACCAAATTCTTTTGTAACTTCAATTGTCAACACGCCGTTTTGGTTCACAAAGCCACTTAATACATCATTTCCAACTTCAACTTCACGTGGTACAGATTCACCAGTTAATGCTGAAGTATCTACCATTGATGTTCCTTCAATTACTTTTCCGTCTAATGGTACTTTCTCACCTGGCTTAACGATAATATAATCGCCAATTTGTACATCTTCTGGTGATACTTGTTTCGTTTCATTTCCAACCTTTACATTCGCATAATCAGGACGAATATCCATTAATGAAGTAATTGATTTTCGAGAGCGGTTTACCGCAATGCTTTGGAATAGTTCTCCTACTTGATAAAATAGCATTACTGCTACAGCTTCTGAATATTGCTGAATTGCAAAAGCTCCTACAGTTGCAATTGCCATTAAGAAGTTTTCATCAAATACTTGGCCACGAGTTATGTTTTTTACCGCTCTCCAAACGATATCTCCACCTATTAATAAATAAGCAAGGACGAATAACGGAATTGTTACCATTTGTGGTAAGCCCGCTAATGCAGCAATTGCCGTCAAAATTCCGCCAACCACTAATCTCCCTACCATCTTTTTCACATTTGCTTCACCATGATCGTGACTATGTCCGTGGTCATGACCGTTCTTCTCTTCACGAACAACTTTCACATCTGGCTCTAACTTTTGAACGACATTTGTTATATTTGCTACAGTCGCTTCTAGTTCTCTTTTATTCGCAACTTCTACTCGTAGTTTCTTCGATACGAAATCAACAGTTGCTTCTGAGACAGCTGGCATTTCCTTAACTTTATTTTCAATTTTCATTGCACAGTTCGCGCAATCTAAACCTTCTAATATAAATACTTCTTTAGCAATTTTATTTTTTTGTTCTTCTTGCACTTTAATATGCGGTTCTAATTTTGTAACGAGTTGTTTTGCTTCCGTAACAACTTCGTTTTCTTTATTTTGTGCTGTTTCTAAGATCATTGTCTTTGTTGCGAAGTTTACAGAGCAAGAATTTACTCCTTCTATATTCCCAACACCTTTTTCAATTTTCATTGCACAGTTCGCACAATCTAAACCTTCTAACATCAATTTCTTTTTCACTAATGCTTCAGCCATCGTTCTCCCTCCTCGCGTTCTTTTTATTCTTCTTCGTTTACGTGCTCAAACGCTTGCTCGAAGATATGAATTACGTGCTGATCAGCTAACGAATAATAAACAACCTTTCCTTCTTTACGATTCTTTACAAGTTTCGCTTGCTTTAACACACGAAGCTGATGCGAAATAGATGATTGTGTCATTCCTAATAAATAAGCTAAATCACAAACGCACATCTCAGCTTCAAATAGCGCATGTAATATTCTCGTACGTGTACGGTCACCTAATACTTTAAATAGTTCTGCTACTTTACTTAAACTTTCATCAGTTGGAATTGTTTGTTTTACTTGCTCAACAACTTCTTCATGAATTATCGTTTGAGAACATGTCTCTTGTGGTGTTTCTACTTTATTTCCAGCCATTATAGCTCACCTCTTTAATTGAACATATGAACAATCATTCATATATTTTATACTCTTATTATATGAGCACCTGCTCATATGTGTCAATGAAATCTGAATTTTTTTATGAACATTTTAATAAGGCATATACATATTTTCCGCATCCTCTATATTCTCATACAAAAAAGGATGCACAAGTCGCACACCCCTTTTTTTCATATTCCGACATAAAAATTCAACAAAGTAATATATGTTCCCTTTATTTCAACAAAAGAAAAAGCCTTGCGCGCTCCCTAGACGCACAAGGCTTACTGTGTTATATCCCTTTAATTAGCTTGATCTAAATTATCCTGCGAACTGCTATCGTCTTTTAAATGACTATGTTTTTTCGAATAAACAAAGTATACAACTACTCCAATTGCTAACCAAATACCAAAGTATATCCATGTTGTTAACGGTAAATTTACCATTAAGAATAGACAACATGCAATTGAAATAATCGGTAAGATCGGTACAAGTGGTACCATAAATCCACGTTGTAATTTCGGATGCGTTTTACGAAGAATGATAACAGTTACACCAACCATGGCGAATGTTAATAACGCTCCAATATTCGCTAAATTCGACAATTCTTTTAAATCGATAAATCCAGCAATTAAAGCACTACCAATTCCTGTTAACCAAACTGAAAATGTTGGCGCTTCAGTCTTCTTGTTAATTTTCGCAAAAGATTTTGGTAATAAACCATCACGGCTCATTGCGAAGAATACACGTGTTGTCGCATAAATGTAAGCGAAAATTACAGCCATAATACCAATTACAGCTCCAATTGCAATTACACCAGCCACTTTATCTTGTCCTACAACTTCTAACACATACGCCATAGCTTCAGGTACATCTAATTCCTTATAAGAAACCATACCTGTCATAACGAGACAAACTACAACATAAATAATTGTACAAATAACTAACGAAGCAATAATACCAATTGGTAGATCACGTTGCGGATTTTTTACTTCTTCAGCAGAAGTTGCTAATGCATCAAATCCTAAGAAAGCAAAGAATACTGCTGCTCCCCCTGCGAACACTCCACTTAAACCGTAAGGTGCAAATGGTATCCAGTTTTCTGGTTTCACGTAGAATACACCAACTGCAATGAATAAAACAACAATACCAATTTTAATTAATACCATTATGTTATTCACACGCTTACTTTCTTTCGTACCTCGTGATAATAACCAAGTTATCACTAACGTAACAATAACTGCTGGTAAGTTTACCATACCACCTTGCGCTGGAATCGTTAGCAACGCTTTCGGAATTTCAAGTCCCAGCCCACTCACTAAATTATTGAAATAACCCGTCCATCCGCCAGCTACTGCGGCAGTCGTTACGACATATACGGATAACAATGTCCATCCCATTAAATGAGCAACAAACTCACCAATTGTTGCATACGAATATGTGTACACACTACCTGAAACAGGAAGTGTAGATGCAACTTCTGCATAACATAATGCTGCAAATCCACAAACAATTGCTGCAATCATAAATGAAAAAATAACTGCTGGACCAGCATCTCTTGCTGCTACTAATCCAGTTAATACTAGAACTCCTGTACCAATTATCGCACCAATCCCTAGCATTGTTAGGTCAAATGCCCCTAGCGTTTTCGTCAAAGTTTTACTTTTACTTTCCCCTAACAATTGCGTAACGGATTTCTTTTTAAATAGGTTGGCCACGATGTATGCCCCCTTTTGCCAAGAAGAGCTAAGAGATCTTCACTCTTAGCTCTTATCATGTTGTTTTATATATTGTTCGATTTTGTTTTGTATAATGCTTCTATTAGCAAGATACTGTCTTTGCTTCTAATAATTCTTTAGCACCTTTGTACTCTACACCGTGAGCTTCTGCAACTGCTTCGAATGTTACATAGCCATCTAATGTGTTAATACCTTTTAGTAATGCAGAGTTACCTAGGCAAGCTTCTTTGTAGCCTTTGTTAGCAATTTGTACTGCATATGGTACTGTTACGTTTGTTAATGCAAGAGTTGATGTACGTGGAACCGCACCTGGCATGTTTGCAACTGCATAATGAACAACGCCGTGTTTTTCGTAAGTTGGGTTATCATGAGTTGTAATACGGTCAGTTGTTTCGAAAATACCACCTTGGTCAATCGCGATATCTACAACAACAGAACCTGGTTCCATTGATTTAATCATTTCTTCTGTTACAAGTTTTGGAGCTTTTGCACCTGGGATTAATACTGCACCGATTACAAGATCAGACTCTTTAACAGCTTCTGCAATATTGTAAGGATTAGACATTAAAGTTTTTACTTGGTTTCCGAAAATGTCATCTAATTGACGAAGACGTTCTGCGCTTAAGTCGATGATTGTTACATCCGCACCTAGTCCAACTGCAATTTTAGCAGCATTTGTACCAGCTTGTCCACCACCGATGATTGTTACTTTACCACGTTTAACCCCTGGAACACCTGCAAGTAAGATACCTTTACCGCCTTTGTTTTTCTCAAGGAATTGTGCACCAATTTGTGCAGCCATACGACCAGCTACTTCACTCATAGGTGCAAGTAATGGTAATGAACGGTTTTCTAATTGTACTGTTTCATATGCGATAGAAACAACTTTTTTCTCGATTAAAGCTTTTGTTAATTCTGGCTCTGGAGCTAAGTGTAAGTATGTGAACAAGATTAAGCCTTCACTGAAGTGTTTGTATTCGCTTTCAATTGGTTCCTTAACTTTCATAACCATTTCCATGTTCCAAGCTTCTTCAGCTGTATCAACAATTTTTGCTCCCGCTTCAACATACTGAGCGTCTGTGAAACCAGATCCTAAACCTGCACCCTTTTGAATGAATACTTCGTGATTGTTACGAATTAAATGTACAACACCTGCTGGTGTCATTGCCACACGGTTTTCGTTGTTTTTAATTTCTGCTGGTACCCCAATACGCATAATGAAATGCCCCCTTATAATTAACAGAAAAAAGAGATTCTTTTTTCTTTTTGTAATAATTAATAACTTATGTCCTTATTCTAGCATAACTTAAAAGTTATGAAAACGCTAACATACCATTTTCCTAAAGTTTTTATATTTAGAATAGTGTAAATATATAAAACATTGATTCTATTAGGGGTTTTGTGTCATTCCATTATCTTTCACTCTATTTTTATTATACTATTTCAAAATAAACAGCAATCATTTATTATTTGACAATAATGTAACAATGTAAGAAACCTAAGCGATAACGTATACATATACAGTTATTACTTTACTCAATACTTTAGAGATATATTCTTTTCACAAAAAAACAGCTGCTAGCATTTAGCTAGCAGCTGGGTAACTTATAAATAACTTAGAAAATAAATCATCTGTCGTTTCAGTAATTTTATCAAACAGATCACTTTCTTCCGCTTCTTGCTCTTTTAACATCTTAATTGTTTCACGTGCATCTTCAGGATAATCGGTTATGATACCATCTACGTTTAACTTATAATATGCCTTTAAATTTTCCATATCATTTACTGTCCATACGTAAATTGGTTTGTTTAACTTCCTTGCTTCTTTTACTAATTTCTTATTTAACATATATTCTTCTGCTACGTAAAAGTCAGCCTTCACATTCTTTAAGTTAGCTCTACTTGCATACAATATATACCCTACTTTTATATCTGGATTTGCACGTTTAAACTCTTTAATAAGTGGATAGTGTAACGTTTGAATTACACATTGCTTCTCAAATTCATTATCTTTAATCGTTTTTAAGACTTTGTTTACAAAATCTTTTTCGCCCCCATGAAGCTTCACTTCTATATTAAGTTTGATTTTGCCATTTGCTAGCTTAATGATTTCATCAAGTGTACTTATTTGTCCTGAAAGTCCATCTTGACTAAGGGTAAGCTGCCTTAACTCAGCCATCGTTAAATCTGACACATGCACATTGGCATTGGCAAGACGCTTCAGCTTCAAATCATGTATAACCGCTAGTTCACCGTCTTTCGTTTGTAATACATCTATTTCAGCGTAGTCTGCTTTTGCATCAATAGCACCTTGCACAGCTTCTTTCGTATTTTCTACGCCTTTTGATATATACCCGCGGTGCGCCATAATAATTGGTTCTTTATACGAATTTGAAATAAACGTTACAATGAAGGCAACAACCATTCCAGCAGTAATAATCCCCACAATATATACGCCAATAAATTTCCAACGATGTTTTTGGAAGAAACATTTATCTGCTTTCGTTTTCGAATAATCTAATCCTTCTTCTAATAAAACATCTTCAACCGGTACCTTTTGTAAGTATAATCGCGTAATCGCCATAATATAAAATGGCGTCACGATAAAACTAAATAAATACAATGTACTCGTTAAAAATACAGAAATCGTTGATTCTGCTAATAATGCAAATGTTCCTTTCGGATTTGTAAATTCATAAACACCCCATAGGCACAATAAATATATTCCCAAAAATACGACATATACAATTCCAATTGAAATAAAAAATCCTACTAAAAAGAGCAGTACTTTAAAAAAGCTTTCCTTTACTAAAGTTGCACTTTTACGTGCTGCCACGCGAAATGATTTTTGCTCTAAAACAACAATAGGTAGAACGAAAATCCATCGAAGATTTATATACGCGACTACAGCAAAGAACGTGTAATAACCAACTTGTCCCATCGTTGTCTTAAACAGTTCTCCTGTAATGAAGTTAGGAATTTGAATTTGCGGGATTAATGCCGTTTCATATCCCATATTTAAAAGAGGCAACAATACGACAGCATATAAAATAAATCCTGGTAAGCAATATGTGAAAAGAGTAGGTAAATACGTTACCGTTTTATATAAAATCGGACGTAATTTCACCTTCTGTCTTTTATGAGCGAAATACGAAATAATAATAAGCACCGCAAATTCTGTAAAGATAAGAAACAGTGCTAACAATGACAAAATTACGATTGCTAAGATGCCATAAGGCGTCTTTAAAAACGCTAATAATTCATCATTTGTCGCATTTGCATAACCACCAAAATACAATAATTTATTAAAAATGATTCCAAATAGTGGAACAAACACAATCGCTGCTAATAATTTATAAGCAAGTTGAAAAGTTAATACATTCCAAAAAGCAAATTTAACTGTTTGAAAGGAATGTCTCATTACTCCTGGTATAGATAGTTTTTTACGGTGTTGCATATACTCCTCCAAATTCTAAAACGGTATTTGAGATGGATTCCATATTTCCAGTTCTAATCCATCTTTTTAATAATAATATATTCCGCTTAACATGAACACTCTTATACATATAATGAAAAAAGTGATGGCTACTTCCCATCACTTTTTCATTTATTCTATTTTTTCTCTAGCCCTTGTCCAAATGCTTTCAAGAAGCTAAAACCGAATGTAATAGCTCTATTGATATCTGGATCTTTTAATACTTTAAAGAAATCCATCACTTTTGTTTTTTTACCACAATTTAATTCATCTGTTGCAAATTGCAATCCTGTAACTAAACTTGACGTAATTTGCTTCGTTATTTCTGGGTCAACTGAAGATAACGCTTCTCCTGCCCCCATCATATTATTTAACGCATTTTTAACGGGTTCACGATTTAATTGCTCCACAGCGATTTTTGAAACATCTTCCTTCGCAGCAAGTAAACTAATTGCCGCATCTAATATACCAGCCTTCTGCAACTGTGCTAAAAGCTGCATCGTTTCTTCTACTGCTTCACGATTATTAGATAGCTCATTTAGAAGTTCATCTGCTACTTGCTGTTTCTGTTCTTCCTCTGTTACAACTTTCTTTTTAATTACAGTAATTTCTTTCGCCACTATCTCCGCCCCCTAGTCCACAAGTGATACGTATTGTTTTCTTTGCCATTTTTGCTCGATTTCAACACCGTTTTGCGGATTACGCTTTTTATCTCTCGGGTTTGAAGATGGTAACGGACGATTCCCTTTTTCACGTAGTACACGCATCTTTACCATCGTTTGTTTGTACGCTGGTGTACATGTATAAAGATCTGTCGCCGTTCCAGTTAAAATATTGATTGCCTCTTCATTTACCGTTGCATGCATCGGTAAATATAGCTCTTTCCCCGTTACACGATCTGTAACAAGTGCCTGTACTTTAATTTTCCCAAATGGTGATGCTAATTCTACAAGACCACCATCTTTCACATTGCGCTCTAGGGCAAGTTCAGGCGAGATTTCAACGAACACTTCAGATACTTTAGATAAAATACCAGCCGATTTATTCGTCATATTCCCTTCATGGAAATGTTCTAACATACGACCATTATTTAAAAGTAAATCATACTCATCTGGTGCTACAACTGGTGGTACCCATTCATCTAATGATAGACGAGCTAGTTTATCCGGGAAGTTAAATCCGTCCACATATAATAGCGGTGTATCACTGCCATCATGGCTACCCCAACATAAACTATTCCATCCTTCTAAACGATCGTATGTTGCCTGAGAATATAAAGGTGCAAGCGATGCGATTTCATCCATGATTTCACTTGGACTTTCATAATTCCAGTCCCCGCCAAGTGCACGAGCTACTTTTTGTAAAATCCACCAGTCTGGCTTTGAATCACCAAGCGGCTTCAATACTTCATATAATCTTTGAATACGGCGCTCTGTATTCGTAAATGTTCCCTCTTTTTCTAAGCTTGGTGCTGCCGGTAAAATAACATCAGCAAAACGAGCTGTTTTCGATAAGAACATATCTTGAACAACAAGGAAATCTAAATTCGCTAAAATATGTTGTACATGGTTGGCATTCGAATCTACTAAAGCCATTTCTTCACCCATAACATACATACCACGCAGTTTCCCTTCATCTGCCGCCAGTAACATTGCAATATTATTTAAGCCTGGTGCTTTCGGAATTGTAGTACCGTATGCTTTTTCAAATTTCGCACGGAGCGCATCATCTGAAACTGCTTGGTAACCTGGAAGCCAGTTTGGTAATGTTGCCATATCACAAGCGCCTTGTACGTTATTATGTCCGCGTAATGGATATGCTCCTGCACCAGGACGACGATAGTTACCCGTAACAAGCAATAGATTTGAAATTGCTGCTGAAGTTGTACTTCCTCCAGTATTTTGAGTTACACCCATTCCCCAAAGTACACAAGTACCATCTGCTTCATATACCATACGAGCCATTTCTTTCAGATTTTCTTTCGAAATCCCCGTAATTTCTTCTGTATAATCAAGCGTATACTTTTCTACCATTTTGCTATATTCATCAAAATTCTTCACATTTTCAGCTATGAACTTTTTATCGTGCCAATCTTGATCAATAATATATTTCGTAATACCAGCGAGCCATACGTAATCAGTTCCTTGGCGCGGATGAATGAATAAATCCGCACGCTCTGCCATTTCATGTTTACGAAGGTCTGCCACAATTAATTTTTGGTCATGTAATTTATGAGCACGTTTTACACGCGTTGCAAGTACAGGATGTCCTTCTGTTGGATTTGCTCCAACGATAATGACAAGGCCTGCTTCCGCAATATCTTTCACTGTTCCAGCGTCCCCGCCCATACCGACAGTTTTAAATAAACCGTCTGTTGCTGGAGATTGACAATAACGGGAACAGTTGTCTACATTATTCGTTCCATATATTTGACGGGCTAGTTTTTGCATAAGATAATTTTCTTCATTCGTTACTTTCGAAGAAGAAATAAACCCAAATGCATCACTTCCATATTCTGATTTAATATGCTGCATATTGGATGCAACAACTTCCAGAGCCTCTTCCCATGAAGCTTCAACAAACATATCTCCTTGGCGAATTAATGGCTTTGTAATACGATCTTCACTGTTTACAAAATCCCATCCAAATTTGCCTTTTACACATGTGGAAATACCGTTAACCGGCGCATCTGAAACAGGCTGCACTTTCAAAATGTGGCGGTCTTTCGTCCATACTTCAAATGAACAACCTACACCACAAAATGTACAAACTGTTTTTGTTTTATTCACTTTCGTCTTACGCATCGCAGCCTCTACTTCTGAAACTGCTAAAATACTACTATATCCCGGCTCTACATCCTTTACAAAATCAATCATCGGATCTAACACATCCGGTTTCAATCCTGTCATGAATCCAGCTTCACCCAGCATTGTTTTTTCCATTAACGCATTACATGGACATACTGTTACACACTGCCCACAACTTACACAAGATGAGTCATTTATACTTACACCATTGTCCCATATAACACGTGGACGGTCTAAGCTCCAATCAATTGATATAGTTTCATTCACTTGTAAGTTTTGACATACTTCTACACACTGCCCACAAGCAATACATTGATTTGGATCATATCGATAAAATGGATGTGACATATCCACTTCACACGCACTTACTTTTGGCTCATACGGATATTTCTGTTCCTCAATTCCCATCATATGTACTGTATTATGGACTTTACAGTTACCATTATTGTTATCACAAACGGTACAATACAATAGATGATTCTCTAATATTCGATCCATTGCCTCAGTCTGTGCCTCTTTTGCACGCTGGGACTGTCTTTCGATATGCATACCGTTCTCTAATTTCGTTGAACAAGCACGCAATAACTTTCCATTTACTTCTACAATACACGTATCACAAGTTTGAATTGGATCTACTTCTGGTACATGACAAATTTGAGGATGTTCCAAATTACTCTCGTTAAATAATTGTAGTATCGTCTTTTCACCTGATGCAGAAAATTCTTTACCATCGACGGTTACACGGACTGTCTGTTCTGCCATAGTTTCCCCTCTCCTTACAACCAACTGTACAACACAATTATGAATCCGTTTTCAAAATCGCATTACTGTACATATTTTTGAAACGCTCTACCCAAATACTTTCTTATGAAGTCGATTCTAGATGTTATAAGGTATAACTACGAAAGCTTGAAAATATCACTATTCTACAGTTCTATTATATCGTACATATACAATAATAACCAAAATAATCTGTGATCTTCTTGTTAATAGGTGTTTTTATTTTTTCCATTGTTTTATGATAAATGTGGGAGAGAAATACAGATAAAAGGGGAATTAAATATGGGGCCTACGCAAGAGACTTATACAATTGTACGTTATCAATCTGGTACATTTTCAAAACAACTTGATGAGATTGTCACAGAATCTCCTATTACTATTAAATTGAATGGTGAAGAATATGTAACAGTCGTATGCACACCAAATTATATTGAAGATATGGTAATTGGTTTTTTAATTTCTGAGGGGATTATTTCTTCCTATAAAGATGTTGAAGAACTATGGGTTCAAAAAGATAACGGAATTGTCCATGTAAAATCATCAAAAGTGAATCCGCTCTATCAAACTTTATATAATAAACGATACATCACTTCTTGCTGCGGAAAAGGTAGACAAGGTTTTATTTTCGTAAACGACGCAGCAAAAGCAAAAGACTTACATGATATACATGTAAAAATTACTCCTGAAGAATGCTTTCATTTAATGAATACCTTGCAACAATCTTCTACTACATTTCGCCAAACTGGCGGTGTTCACAATACCGCGCTATGTGATCGAAACAATATCCTCCTATCAAGAATGGATATTGGAAGACATAATGCATTAGATAAAATATATGGTCATTGTTTGCGTAACGATATATCCATTAAAGGAAAAATCATCGCATTTAGCGGACGTATTTCATCCGAAATTTTACTCAAAGTTTCAAAAATCGGATGTGAAATTGTTCTATCTAAATCCGCTCCAACAAAACTGGCATTGCAACTTGCCCATGATTTAGGCATTACAGTCGTAGGGTTTATTAGAAATGAATCTTGTAATATTTACACACATCCAAAACGAATTGATGGCTATCAATCCAATGTTTAAAAAATAAATCCTCAATCGAGGATTTATTTTAGTTATAAAAATGTAACATATTAAACACTTGAATAGTTAACAAAGTTAATATATAATTTCATTACATAATTAAAACAAAACATTGTAGCATATATCTTTTCATTCTTTTACAAATTAAAAGAGAATACTAACAAAACATATACTCAATCTTATAAAAGTAATGGATTTATTTGAAATCCACCAGGGAGGTTACAACTATGGAAATTCGCTTATTAACAACAGAGGACGCAGAAATATATTTAAAAGTTTGTATGGAAGGTTTAACGAAAAATCCGGAAGCTTTTAGCTCTTCTTATGAAGATGTTTTGAAACATGAGGATCCTGTAGCTGCTATGGCTAAACGATTAAGCAATCCGGATAAGTATACTCTAGGTGTCTTCAAAGATAATGATTTAATTGGTATCGCTACTTTAGAAACAAAACCATTTATTAAACAAGAACATAAAGCAAAAATTGGCTCCGTTTTTGTTTCTCCAAAAGCACGTGGTCTCGGAGCAGGACGAGCTCTCATTAAAGCCATTATTGAAAACGCCGATAAATTACATGTAGAACAACTTATGCTCGATGTTGTAGTTGGTAACGCTGGTGCCAAAAAATTATATGAATCATTAGGTTTCCAAACTTACGGCGTACAAGAACGTTCATTAAAACATAACGGTCAATATTGGGACGAGGAACATATGGTTCTGTTCTTAAATGATTAATACTTCAATATAAAGTGAAACTTTACTCAGTGGGGGATTTTTCCATCCCCCACTGAGTATTAGCTGAACCAATCGGGCTTTTACGGGGTAGTTTTCCAAAAACATCTTTCTTAATAAGAAAGATGTTTTTTTGCATTACAACAATGTAATCTTCATGTCACCTTTATCGATCGTACCAAACCTTTCCATTCATTATACTAAAAGTATAAAGTGAGGCACCAATCATGAAATGAACGTATAGCATTCAATTGATATATAAAGGAGAATGTGACATGAAACAAAACAAACGAGCTATGCTTTTAATATGTACTACAGCAATTGTAACTTCTGGGTTAGCAATTTTACCTTGGTTTATTATATAAACACTCCCCCTAACAACGAAAAAAGCTTATCGCTTCTTAAGAAGCGATAAGCTTTTTTCGTTGTTATAAAATCCCCAAAATTTTATTTACACAACTTATAATAATAACCATAGATACGGCAATGCACATGACAACCGTATTACGATCTTGCTTTTCTTTTTTTGAAATTTCTTCTTTTGGATTCATGTGTATGATCTCCTTTTAAAAAAAGTGTGAGATAGGAAATTTTTCTTATCCGATGCGAGGTGAATACGAAAACCCTCTCTATCTCACATACACAATAGAATGGAATTGTCATTTTATAAATAAAATGACATGACGTTATGTCGCAACATAGGGTATTTTGTGTCGCTACGTTTTCTATTATAAAAAATAGTTGTGCAAAACTAGTGCATTTTTTATGTCAATTACTCTGAGCGAAAAAATCAGCCCTCCATTCAATCACATAAAAAGAGTTTTTATCCTTTTCGGCAAGAAGACTCCATCTGATTTGTGTTACGGGTGAAACCCAACAATTCAGGTGGAGATGAATTGCCGTCAGTCAATAAGGCTGAACTTTTTTGTTTCTTTTTGTCTTACGATACAATCTACTCTTAGATAAGGAGGGTATAGATCGTAAAACAACGAAATTGAATAATGATAATCATTCGGTTACTTGAGCCAAAAGGAATTACGATGAAGACTATATTCACATTTTGTTCCGTTTCATTTCAAATATTATCTTAGGGAAGAAATAATTTTAATGAACTCTCTGAGAAAGGTGGTGAAAACAATGGTTAAAAAGAAAGCAGTGAAAGTATTACGCAAACAAAAGAAAAGAGAAAACATGCAACGATTCACGCAGAAACAAAATATCGGACGAGCTAGTCTGACTGCAAAAGAATTCCGCTTACTGCAACGCATGTCACATAGTTCAAAAGCATTGCGAAATGTTGGATTGTACACGATGAAACAAAGTTATTTGAACCATAATAAAATGGCTACTGTAAAAGAAGTAGATACCGCCATGCAAGCCGATATGAACTACTGGGGCGTGCAATCAAACTCTGTGCAGGCTATTCGTAGAGCCTTATATGCAGAAGTGAAGAGCTTTTTTAAGGCATTGGAAAAGTGGAAGAAAAATCCTGAAGCATTCACAGGGCGTCCTAATTTTCCGAATTATTCTCATTCAACTGACAAACGAATCATTGAAATCTATCAAGTGCCAAAAGTGGATGATAACGGGTATTGGCTGATTCCGATGAGTGTTGCATTCAGAAAAAAATTCGGTTCCATTAAAATACGTATGCCGAAAAACTTAAGACATAAAAAAATCTCCTACATTGAGCTTGTACCGAAGCAAAAAGGTCGGTTCTTTGAGGTGCATTACACATATGAGATGCACGTTTCTCAAATGAAGAAAACATCCACGACTACGAATAACGCTTTGAGTTGCGATTTAGGTGTAGACAGATTAGTAAGTTGCGTAACCAATACAGGTGATACATTTTTAATTGATGGTAAAAAACTAAAAGCCATTAACCAATACTTCAATAAAATGATACGTAGTCTGCAACAGAAAAATGTTGAAAACGGAATTTCAAAACGAGTTGTAACGAACAAAATGGCTGCACTTTGGCATAAACGGGAAAGGCAAATAAATGGTTACATTTCACAAACTGTAGGCTTGTTGTTTAAAAAAGTGAAAGAATGTAGTGTAGATACGGTTGTAGTAGGTTATAACGCTGGTTGGAAACAAAAATCAGATATGGGAAAAAAGAATAATCAACAATTTGTTCAAATCCCGTTTCATAAACTGATTGCGGCAATTGAGAATAAATGTATAAAAGAAGGCATCCGGTTTTTCAAACAAGAAGAAAGCTATACTTCAAAAGCTAGTTTTCTTGATAAAGATCCGGTTCCAGTTTGGACTAAGGATGATAGGACACACTATCACTTTAGTGGCAAACGAATGACTCGTGGTCTGTACCAAAGTAAAGCAGGAACATGTATCCACGCTGATATTAATGGTGCGCTGAATACATTGCACAAATCAAAAGTGGTAGAATTGAAAGAGAATCTTAAAGTGAAAACGCCGATTCTATTAGAAGTGCAAAAACGTAAGGCTGTTGCTTCGCGCATAGCTTAGTGGGTGCGTCAACCATCCATATGTACTCGACTTGTCGGGGCTTGTAGCACACGCCAGATTCATCTGAGTGGTGGCTTCTTCCACAAGGGAGAATTGCTCTTTTTCGAAAGGGTGGTGCAAGTGGGAAAACAATCATTCGTTGCCAGTACCAACCAAAAACATACTTGGGGTGTTACCATAAGGTGGCATGAATGCTAGAGCGTCAAACTGTCTAGCGATGGACGAAAAGACCTAGCGTTCAAACTCAAGCCCCCACTGAAACGATTCATTTCAGTGGGGGTAGTTGACTATTTTCATGTAAACTATACAAGTAGAATGAACAGTTTGGGGTGCACAAGATTATGGTAAAAATTTTATTAGTAGACGATGAAGAACGTATGTTACGATTATTAGATCTGTTCTTAAGCCCTCGCGGCTATTTTTGTATGAAAGCTACCTCTGGCCTTGAAGCACTAAAATTAATCGAACAAAAAGAATTCGATATTATTTTATTAGATGTTATGATGCCAAGTATGGATGGATGGGATACTTGCTATCAAATTCGTCAAATTTCCAACGTTCCTATCATTATGTTAACAGCTCGCAACCAAAACTACGATATGGTGAAAGGCCTCACGATGGGCGCAGATGATTATATTACAAAACCATTTGATGAGCATGTATTAGTGGCACGAATCGAGGCTATATTACGCCGTACAAAGAAAGATGGCTTTGTTAGTTTCAATGGTATTGAGTGGGATAAAACGAAACATACTGTCACAGTTTATGATGAAAAAATCTCATTAACTCCTATCGAATTTTCGTTACTCGGACTATTTTTGCAAAATACAAACCGTGCTTATAGCCGAGATGATTTAATCGAAAAAATTTGGGGCTATGAAACAGATATCGAATATAGAACAATTGATTCACACATTCGTAATATCCGTGATAAACTACGCAAAAAAGGATTTCCAATTGAAGATTACCTAGAAACGGTCTATAAAGTCGGATATAAATGGAAAAGTGAATAATTACTTCGGTCAGTGGGAAATCGTATACCACTGACTCTTTATTATGAATAAGGTATGGTGAAAAAATGAGTAAACTTTCCCTTAAAATTGGGACATACTTTTTAATATTAGCTTTATGTATTGAAACAATTGCTTTCGTATCTTTTTATAAAAGCCTTTCAAAAATGCGTATTGTAGAGGAAACAGATGCTCTTTTAGAGAAAGGTAATCGCTATAGTAAAAAAATTAAAAGCCGCGAGAGACGGGATGAATATTATAAAGAAATGAAACACGCTGAACATAATAAAAATCCTAAACGTCCTGTGTATCCTGAGTTCGATATTACGAATGAGGCTGCACACTTAGTTGAATCGGAATCAATTTCTAACTCCGATATAGCTATCATTATTACTGACCATAACGGCAAAATTATTTCCACCTCAGAACCCGTAACAAAAGATATGCAAAAACAACTTACTTGTAAAACAGAAACTGTCCCAGACGGCGGATTGGTCGTTGAAAGAAACTGGAAAAAATCAAAGTTCATCACAACAGTAAGCCCACTTAACACAACAAAGTTTCAAGGAAAGCTATATATGCTATTAAAAACATCTTTCCTAGAAAATATGTTACTTAAACTCATGAACCAATTTCTTATCATTAGCGTTTTAACAATTATTTTAACAACAATTTCTGTCTTTGTTTTTTCACGCGTTATTACAGAACCACTTGTAAAAATGAAGAGAGCGACAGAAAAAATGTCAAAATTAAATAAACCAATTCAATTAGGTATTAAACGGAATGATGAACTCGGAAGTTTAGCAAAAACAATTGAAGATTTATCGAGTGAACTTACGTATATGAAAAAAGAGCGCAATGAATTTCTCGCTAGTGTCGCTCATGAACTATTAACTCCATTGACCTATATGAAGGGTTATGCAAAGGTAGCAAAGAGAGACTCTTTAACAAAAGAGGAGCGAGAAGAATACTTACAAATCATTGAGGATGAAACGGATAGTGTAACCGATCTCGTCCAAGATTTATTTATGCTTGTACAATTAGAACAACACCAATTTGTTATAAAAAAACAAAAAGTGCTTCTTCAGCCATTTTTAGAACGAATGGTTGAAAAAACAAAAACAACATTAACGAATAAGCAAATGCAACTTCATGTATATTGCAAAGATGATTTAGAAGTTTGTATAGACGAAAGACGTATGGAACAAGTTATGTTAAATTTATTACACAACGCTTATCAACATTCGCCAGAAAACACATCTATTACGATACGTGTACTCATGGAAACAGATTCTTTTACAATAAGTGTACAAGATGAAGGTGAAGGTATTCCTGAAGAAGATATCCCGCATATTTTTGACCGCTTTTATCGTGTCGATAAATCTAGAACACGAGCTACAGGCGGAAAAGGTATCGGGCTAGCTGTTGCAAAGGAAATTGTAGAATTGCATAACGGTTCTATTCTAGTAACAAGCCAATTAGGAGCGGGAACAAACTTTATAATCGAGCTACCTTTTGAATAATATGCGTGTGAAAACACCAGTAGTAGTAAACACTACTGGTGTTATTTTGTTCATAAAAACAGCTCATATAAGCTAAGCTTTTGAAATTATTCTTATTTCAATATAAAATAAAGGTACATTTGCAAAGATTTGGAGGGTGATATAATTGGATATCCATGTATTAACAAAAGACGAAGCAGAAATTTACTTAGAACTTCGCGTAGAAGGATTAAAGCAAAACCCTGAAGCATTCAGCTCTTCTTATGAAGATATTATTAATAAAGAGTGTGCGATTGAATATAAAGCACAAAAATTAGCACAAGATGAAAACTATACGCTAGGTGCATTTAAAGATGGAAAATTAATCGGGGTTGCAACACTGGAAACGAAACCATATGTAAAACAAGAACATAAAGCTAAAATCGGTTCTGTATATGTATCTCCAAAAGCACGTGGACTTGGAGCAGGAAAAGCACTTATTAAAGAATGTCTTGAGCTTGCTAAATCTTTAGAAGTAGAACAAGTTATGCTTGATGTTGTTGTTGGCAACGATGGAGCGAAAAAACTTTATGAATCATTAGGTTTTAAAACATTCGGTGTACAAGAACGTTCATTAAAATATAACGGACAATATTGGGACGAAGAGCATATGGTCTTATTCTTAGATGAAAATAAATAATAAAAAACATCCTCATGTTTGGAGGATGTTTTTTACTTTCTGGTAAACCATGCCGTGTGTAATAATTGAATCGCTTTCGCAATTTCTTCCTCTGATAATATCGCAAACCCAAGTAAAACTACACTCTCAGGCGCCGTACCGTCTTTATAGTACGTAGACACAGGATATATTTTGATACTATGTTTCGCAGCTTCTTGAATTAATTCTTCTTCCCGCATTCCGTTATGCACTTTTAATAAAATGTGTAATCCCGAATCTTCTCCTATCACTTCAACACGATTAGAGAAATACTTCTCTATTTCAAAAACAAGTCGATCTCTCTTCTTTCGGTAGACGACACGCATTTTATGAATATGTTTTTCCCAATAGCCTTCATTTAAAAATCTTCTAATCACTTCTTGGTCCATTCTTGAAACACTTTGTGTATAAAATAAATATTGCTGTTGATACTTTTTAATTAATTTCTTCGGCAACACCATATAGCTCATCCGTAGCGATGGCAATAATGCTTTAGATAGCGTCCCCATATAAATAACTTTCCCCTCTGTATCTAACCCTTGTAGCGCCGGTATAGGCTTTCCAGAATAGCGAAATTCACTATCATAATCATCTTCAATCATATACCTGCCCTCTTCTTTCTTTGCCCATTGTAAGAGCTGCATCCTTCTCGTAATAGGCATAATCATTCCATATGGAAACTGATGGGAAGGTGTAACAAATACAACATTCGCATTGCTATTTTCTAAATCTGCAATACAAATTCCATCTCTATCTAAAGATAACATTTGGACTCTTGCTTCTCCCTGTTCAAAAACAACCATCTTCCTATGATACCCTGGGTTTTCAACTGCATAATTGCTTCCCTTTAACAATTGAAACAATAGTTTCACTAATATTTGTGTTCCCGCTCCTAATACAATTTGACTAGCTGAACAACGCACACCTCTAGATTCATACAAATAATTCGTAATCTCTTCTCTTAAGCTCGCTTCCCCTTGAGGGTGTCCTAGAAAGAGAAGTTCGTTATTATGCGGCTGCCATACTTCATTTACAATTTTCCGATACATATTGAATGGAAAAGCATTTGTATCAATTCCTGTTTGTGTAAAGTCAAATTTATAACTCTTCTCCTGAAACGGTACTTCTTCTATTCTCTCTCCGCAATCCTCTACATGAACCATTTGCTCAATCTTGCATACAAAATAACCTTTTCTCGATATCGACTCAATATAACCTTCTGCAAGTAATTGTTCGTACGCTGCCTCTACTGTATTTTTACTTACTTGTAAATGTATCGCTAACTTTCGCTTAGCTGGTAATTTCGTAAAAGGTACAATCGATCCATCTTTAATTTCTTTTTTTATATACTCATACAATTGCACATATAATGCCTTTTTACTATTCACATTTAAATTAGGCGTTAATTCTAACATAATATCTGACCCCTTAATAAAACTAAAATCTGATACTTTTTACAGTACCAGAAGTTATATATAATTCCTTTTATCATGTCACACATAAAAAATCAAATACCGGAGAGGAGAAACATGATAATGAACAATGGTAGACGTATCGGACTTATTATGATTATTACAGGGGCTACATTATGGGGATTATCTGGTCCAATGATTCAGTGGCTATTTCAGCATACTAATGTATCCTCAATTGATTTTTTAACAATTCGCTTGTTGCTTGCAGGAATATTTATTTTGTCTTTCTTACTTACAAAGAAACAAAACATATTTCAAATTTGGAAACACCCTAGATATTCTATACAACTTATTATTTTCTCTATTCTCGGCATGCTCGGTGCACAATACGCCTTTATCGAAACGGTTCATATTAGTAACGCGGTCACAGCAACGCTATTTCAATTTCTAGGTCCTGTTCTTATTACCATGTATGTTGCATTTGAACAAAGAAAATTCCCTGCTTCTATGCAACTATTCGCAATTATAACTGCGCTAACAGGGACATACTTCATTATTACAAATGGCTCAATTGAAAATGTTGTTTTATCTAAAGAAGCTATTATTTTTGGACTATTAACAGCAATCGGATTTGCATTTTATACCCTCCATCCAGCTTCGCTTATTAAAGCATGCGGAACAACCATAGTAATTGGCTGGGGGATGTTAATCGGCGGCATCGCCCTGCTTATTTGTAATAGTTCGTTTGGATGGAGTCAGCTTTCACAAACCTTTACACCAAAAACTTTTTCTATGCTTATTCTTATCATTATAAGCGGCACTCTTTCTTTCCTTCTTTATATCGGTAGTCTGAAATATTTAGCCGCAACAGAAACAAGCATTTTATCTAGCATTGAACCCCTTGTAGCTGCCATCGTTTCAATCACTTGGCTAAATGAATCTTTTGGAACATATCAATTATTAGGCGGCGTATGTATCGTTCTGTCCGTTATTTTTTTGACGATGCCTCAAAAAGAAACCGAACCAACCTATACAACGGAACAAATATAAGGTGAAACTTTAATCAGTGTGGGTTTGTTCATCCCCCCCACAGATTATTAACCTACACCAATCGGGCTTTTACGGGATAAAAAATGTCAAAAGAGGTCGTACAAAACTTACGACCTCTTTTTATAATTTAAAGGAATTGTCCCGCCTTCTAGCAAATACAATTACACTAACAATAAAAACTAGGAGTGTGGCACCATGAAAAAAATCGGAACTATGCTACTTCTCTCCTTCCTCATCACTGGATGCACACAAGCACAACCTGATTCAAAAGTACCTAAAACAGAAGCTGTCACAACATCATCCACTCAAGTGAACGCACCTTCCTTCTTTCACCTTAGTGTTTTAAAAGATGTAAATTGGGAAGAAGCACCCTCATTCATAGACGGAAAAATACCTTTAAAAGGCATCGAAAAAAAAATCGCAATGGCTGATAGTCCTATTATCGCAAATGAACAAAATGAAATAATGTGGTACTTTCTAGATTCTGAAATACCAACTGGAAAATTGTCTATTATTGCGCTAAAACAAGGATCTGTAACTCCAACACCAGTACTCTTTCAAAAAGAAACTTCCAAACAAACTTGGACTACTTCAAATACAATCGATTCTACTACAAGCGAACTCCCTCTCGCTATGTCACTACCTTCATCTGGATTATGGTTATTAAATATATATGTGAATGAAAAATATTATGATCAGTTTGTAATCACCGCTGAGTAAAGTGACAAAAATAAACCACTTTCTTACAACAATGTAATTTCTACGTCATGTACTTCGATAGTTGAATTATCTCTCTTCTCTTATACTTAAAGTAAGAAATGAAACGAGGAGAGATGAGAGATGAAAAAAATGATAGAAGTGATCGTAGCAGTAACTGAGGTTTTAGTAAATGGTAAACAAGTTGCAATGGAATTAAATAAATAGTGAAGAAACATAAATAATTCTACACTTCTTCATTATTTTGATTTCTTATCTCAAAAAAGCAGTGCCTTTTAGGCACTGCTTTTAGCTATTAATAACTTGTTATTTTCGTAATTTGCGCCACGCCTGAATCAATAGCTGCTTTCGCTACTGCTTCTGCAACACTTGGAACAACTCTTTTATCTAATGGATTCGGGATTACATAATTCGCATTACGTTCTTCGTCCGTAATGATGTTAGCGATCCCATATGCTGCCGCTAATTTCATCTCTTCTGTAATATCAGTCGCGCGCACATCTAACGCACCGCGGAATATTCCGGGAAACGCCAATACATTATTTACTTGATTCGCATAATCCGAGCGCCCAGTTCCTACTACAGCTGCCCCAGCCTCTAATGCATCCTCAGGGAAGATTTCTGGAATTGGATTCGCCATCGCAAACACAATTGCTTTCTCATTCATCGTCTGTACAAGTTCTTTCGTTAATACGTTAGGAGCAGATACGCCAATAAAAATATCAGCTTGGTGAATCGCTTCTTTTAACGTTCCACGCACATGTTCACGATTTGTCTTTTTTGAAACTTCAATTTGCGCTTCGTTCATCCATGTTTCACCTTCACAAACAATACCTTCTAAGCTAACTAATGTAATGTACTTTGCACCAGCCTTTAATAATAATTTTCCAATTGCAATTCCTGCCGAACCCGCACCGTTAATAACGATTTTTACATTATCCATTTGTTTGCTAACAACTTTTAATGCATTAATAACAGCTGCTAAAACGACAATAGCTGTTCCATGTTGATCATCATGGAATATAGGAATATTCGTTTCTTCTTTTAATCGTTTTTCAATTTCAAAACAACGTGGTGCTGCAATATCTTCTAAATTAATCCCTGCAAATGTAGGCTCTAAATTTTTTACAAGGGTAACGATTTCATCTACATCCGTTGTGCCTAAACATAATGGGAAAGCATCTACATTCGCAAACTTCTTAAACAAAATACTTTTTCCTTCCATAACAGGCATAGCCGCTTTTGGTCCAATGTTTCCTAAACCAAGTACCGCTGTTCCATCTGAGACAACCGCCACCATATTACCACGTGCTGTATAGTCATACACCGTTTCTTCATCTGCCGCAATTGCTTTACAAGACTCAGCTACACCTGGTGTATACGTCAGGCTTAAATCATCCGCTGAATTTACCTCCACTTTACTTGTAATTTCAATTTTCCCTACTAACTCTTTATGCAATAACAATGATCTTTCATTAATTTGATTTGCTAACATACTTATAATCTCCCCTTAATTTGACAAGCTAGCTATATGAATATAGCTAGCTTGTTTAATCATGAAAACATCTTTAATAATATTGTCGCTGTTACAACCATTGCTGCCCCGCCTAAACGAGTAGAAATTTGCGCGAACGGCATTAATTCCATACGATTTGAAGCCGATAAAATAGCGACATCTCCAGTTCCACCTAAACCGCTATGACATCCAGTTACAATCGCTGATTCAACTGGATACATTTTCATCACTTTCCCTACAAGAAAACCTGATGCTACCATTGTAAGAACAACCGATGCACACACAACAACATATCCTACTGAAAGAACTGCTGCTACGTCTTTTAACGGAATATATAGCAATCCTAATCCAACCATTAAAGGCCAAGTTAAATTTTTTGAAATAAATTTATATAAATGGAATGCTCCTTGCTCCATTTTCGCTGGCATTAATTTAAAGTATTTCACAAGTGCTGCTGAGAAAATCATAATGATTGCCCCAGGAATACCGATGAACTTAGAAGCAAATCCTCCGAAGATGAAGAACGTACACGCAATTAATAAACCTGCTCCCATTAATGAGAAGTCAATTGGCTTCTCTGTATTTTGTTCTTTTAATAATTCTGCTTGATTGTCCGTTTTCACTAATACACCGTTACCACTAAGCTCCGGTTTCTTCTCACCTAAACGCTTCATATACCCTGCACTTACAATTGCGAACATATTTCCAATAATAGCTGCTGGAATAAGCTGTGATACAAACGTTGCTGATGATTCATTTAAAATATCACTATAAGCTAGCGACAATGGTAAAATTCCTTCCCCGATACCACCACTCACAATTGGTACGATGATAAAGAAGAATGTCTGCTTCATTTCAAATCCAAATAGTGAACCGACCAATAATCCTACTGCTACAGAAGCTAACGTCCCTACTACTAAAGGAATAAACATACGAACGAAACCTTGTACTAACACTTTACGGTTCATTCCTAAAATACTTCCGACTACTAAACAAGAAATATATAGATATAAAAAGTTCGATTTTTTCATTAACATTGTCGCAGCTTCCATTGAAGCTGGATTCATCCAGTTAAAAAATACAAGTAATGATGGAATAAATAACGAAAGTATTGCTGGACCGCCGATATTTTTTAAAATTGGAATTCTCATCCCAATATCGCCTAAGAAAATCCCCATGATCATAATAACTGCAAATCCACCAATCATATCTGCTGGCAATTTATTATATACAGATGCCCCATAAATAATAGCAGCCAATACTACATATAACGGTAAAGGTATAACACCGATTTTTACATTCATAATTTTAGAAGCGAAAGATTCTCTTTGTACTTCATTTCCTTCAGAAAATGATACCGCTTCCACATTCTTTTGAATTCCCATATGGCACCCCCTCGTTTTCTTAATAACAATATTAAAACGCTTTCAATAGTAAAAATAGTTTTTGTAAGTTTTGTAATTGATTTTGTAATTAAAAAAAGTATAAGCGACTTATACGTAAAACTCTATTTTCTTTTGATCAACACATCTTAATTTACTTACAGGTCTTCCCACATGTTGGTACATCATTTCGTTTTCTAACACCCCAATGTCAGTCAAAAACATTACATATTTTCGAATAGAAACTCTTGAAATTCCAACTAATTGTGCCATTTCATCTGTTGTAAACACTCTTCCATTCAGCGACTCGATCTTCTGCCAAATTAATTGCAACGTTTGCTTCGTTAACCCTTTCGGAAGCTCTTTAGTGACAGTAGGCTCTCTTTTTTCTTTTTGTAAAATTAACGAATCTAATTCCGATTGACTAATTTTTTGTTGTTCTTTCATGAAAGTAAATTTCTCTCGATATATAGTTAATGCCTCTTTAAATCGTTCAAATGTAAATGGTTTAATTAAATAATCTACAACTCCATATTGTAATGCTTTTTTAATACTCCCCATATCATGTACAGCTGAAATCATCATTATATCGATTTCTTTTTCTTGGTTCCGGATATACATTAAAAGCTCAAACCCAGTCTCTTCAGGCATAAAAATATCAAGTAATACTAAATCCACTCGTGATGTCTCTAATACTTCTATCGCCGACTTTACTGAGTTAACTGCTTGAACAAGTTCAAACCCTCCTACTTGCTCTAAATAGTGCGTATTTAACATTGCTACCATCGGGTCATCTTCTACAATTAAAACTTTAATCATATTTGCCTCTCATCCCTACCTTTAGGTATTTCAATTGTTATCGTTGTTCCCTTTCCTACTAATGAATGCATATGAATTTCCCCATTTATTCGCTGTATACTTTCTTTTACAAGATACAAACCATAACCCCGGTTATCTCCCTTTGTGGAATAACCTTTCGTAAATAATTCCTCTATTTCTTTTTCTTGTATACCTTTTCCCGTATCTTGTACTGTAATAGTTAATATATCCCCATGTTGTATCTCAATTTCAACTTGCTTCTTTTCACAATTCGTCACTGCTTCTAATGCATTATCAATTAAATTTCCGACAATCGTAATAAGTTCATGAGTAATACTTTCATCATCTATTTCCGGCATATAAGAATCTTCACTTATAATTAATTTTATATTTTTCTCTCTAGCATAGCTGAGCTTACCTAGTAAAAAACCAGCAAATACTGGACTTTTTATTCTTTTCATAACTCCACCAATTTCATATTGATGCTCTGATACCATACCGCTTATATACTTCTGTAATTCTTCATACTGTTTCATATGTGTAAGCCCTAATACGACATGCATCTTATTCATAAACTCATGAGATTGTGCCCGTAATGCTTCTGCATATAGTCTAATACCAGTTAGTTCCTCTGCTAGTTTTCTAATCTCTGTTTTATCACGAAATGTTGCAATTGCACCCACTATTTCTCCTTTTACATATAAAGGAACTCGATTCGTCACAATCGTAATTCCATAAATATTTTGTTCTTCGTTTAATTGTACTTCTCCCGTTTGCAATACTTCTTTTATACGTGAATTTGGCATATACAACTCAACATCTTTACCGATAAAATTTTCTTCAAGTCCACTTTTTTTAAATAGACGTTTTGCTTCATTATTAATTAACGTTACTCTAGCCTCTTTATCTACAGCAATGATCCCCTCCTTTACAGATTGTAGCATCGTATTTCTTTCTTCAAGAATTTTTGCTATCCTGTGAGGCTCAAGACCGAATAAACTTTTCTTGATATGTCTAGCTAGCAATATTGCTCCTATAATTCCGACTAATACTCCAACTCCGACACCAATATAAATGATATGTCTACTTTCCTTAACTCTCTCTTTTACATTATCTGCTGAAATACCAACGGCCACTGCTCCAAGTTGTTCACCTGTTTCAGAAAATATTGGTACAAACACTCGCATGGAAATACCTAAAGTTCCTTCTGCTAACGATACATGTTCTTTTCCTTTCAATGCAGGCCCTTCGTCCCCACCAATGAAATGACGACCTATTTTTTGAGGATCTGGATGAGATTTTCTTATTCCATCCATGTCCATAACTACAATAAATTGAACACCTGTGTTTTTTAATATCCTATTTGTATACGTTTGGATTGCAGGAGTATCCGCTTTCCCAACCAAGCCATTGATTACAATTGAATCATTCGCCACAATGTGTGCAATTGTTTTTGCTTTCTCTGCTTGGCTATCCTCCGTCGCCCGTTCTACATTATGACTAATTAATATATCTGTCACAAGTAAAGAAAAAATTACAACTGTACAAACTAACAATGTAATCGTTTTCCACAAATTCCATAGTCTTTTTCTTTTTTTCATCCCGTTAATGACTCCCCTAATTGCTGAATAGAAAAATAAGTAAGGTGATATTATTTTCACCTTACTTATCTGCTGTTATTATACTTTAAATTTACTAGTCATCGCTTGTAGTTCTTCGGCCATCCCAGCTAAGTTTTGCGAAGCTGAACTAATTTCCTCCATTGAATTAACCTGTTCTTCTGTTGAAGCTGCAACACTTTGCATACTAGCTGTATTTTCTTCTGCAGCCGCTGCAATTTCATCAATAGCATTTGTCACTTCATTTGCATCTCCAGCAATTCTCTTCGTTGTTTCTACCATTTGATTAACTTGAGAAACAATATGTGTAGTAGAACTTAAAATTTCCGTAAAACTTACTTTCGTTTTTGTTACAACATCAAGGCCTTGTTGAACTTCTCCATTCACATTATCCATTGCCTTAACAGTATGTTCAATATCCGCCTTAATTTCTGCAATTAAATTTGCAATCTCTCCAGATGACTCTCCTGATTGCTCTGCTAATTTTCTAACCTCATCTGCTACAATAGCAAATCCTCGACCCTGTTCACCTGCTCTTGCTGCTTCAATAGCCGCATTTAAAGCTAATAAGTTCGTTTGAGTAGCTATGTTTTGAATTGCTTCAGAAATAGCTCCTACTTGCTTTGATTTCTCATCAAGAAGTTTAATAATAGCATCTGACTCGGATACCGACCTAGAAATAGACTGCATTTGTTTTGCAGTTTGTTCAACTAAATCTTCTCCCTCTTCAGCTCTTTCTCTCGCATGTAATGAGGAAATAGAAATTGACTCTGCGCTTCCGGTTACATCTTGAATTGCTGTATTTACTTTTTGTAATGTAGCCGCACCTTCTTCAACACCTTGACTTTGTGATTCAGCCCCACCTGATACTTGTTCCATTGCAATTGTAATTTGATCTGTCGCATCATTTGCTTGCTGTACGCTCGCTGTTAACTCCTCAGCCGATGCCGCGACATGTTCTGCTGAAAAGCTAATTTGGGTAATAACATCTTGTAAAGACGTAGACATTTCATTAAATGAAGTCCCTAATTTCCCTATGTCATCCTTAGAATGGATTGTAATTTTCTCTGTTAAATCTCCCTTACTAATTTTATATGCTGATTCAGCTATTTTTCGTAATGGCCCTGTAATAGACCTTGTAATGAAATAAATTAATACACTACCAAATGCAATAGCGATAGCAATAACAATTAAAGTCTTATAAAACACTGGACTGGCAGCTTGGGTAATTTCTTCATCGAACATAACTCCAACTACTTTCCAGCCGGTTTTTTCATTTGTTACAAAGATTAAATTCTTTTTATCATCTTGTTCTGTATAAGACACATTTCCTTGTTTATCTTCATAAATTGGTTTAACCCAAGGATCAGTAACTTTCGCACCTGGTTTTCTAGATGGATGACTAACAATTTGCTTATTTTGATCTAAAATAACTGCATAACCTTTTTCACCAATGTTAATCATTTTGGAAATTTTTAAGATGTTATCTAAATTTAAGTTAATTCCTATAACACCTTTACCATCTTTTACTTCTTTCGCAATGGTCACTACCATATTTTTTGTAGATGCTGATTGATATGGTGCAGTAACAATTACTTTCCCTTTATTTTCATGTGCTTCTTTATACCAAGATCTATCTGTTGGATTATACCCATCAGCCATTTGGATAAATGGTTCTCTTATAAACTTTCCCGTCTGCGTTCCAATATAAATACCTTCTACTTCTGGATGAAGCTTTATATATTGTGCTAACTTCGTTCTCACTATCTCTTCTTGTCCATTTGGATATGTATCCTCTGTTAAGATGTCTGCAAAATACGTCGCATCAACAAATTTCTCTTCTATATTTTGAGAAATAACAGTATTTAAAACTGAAATATTCTCCTTTGCTTTATCTGTCATTTGATGTTCAAAATTTGTTTTGGCAGTTTGATATGAAACACCACCGATAATAATTCCTGGTATAGTTAAAATAATAAAAAATGAAATGATTAATTTTTTCTTGATACTCATACATTTAACCCAGTTAAATATTTTTTGCATAATAAGCCTCCTTTATGTAATGTGGATACTTGTGTCATTTTATACAATTAACATACATAAAACAATATATAATGATAACATGTAAATTTTTCGTCAATTATGCATTTTTCCATATTCACTCCTTAATAAGG
>NZ_QPEL01000089.1:0-6429 GCF_008368965.1 Bacillus sp. AY2-1
CGTAAAAGCCCGATTGGTTCAACTAATAATCAGTGGGAGATGAACAAAACCCCCACTGATTAAAGTTTCACTTTATCATTTTACTTTATAATATAAATTTACAAATTGCCCAAAACGTTTCGTATCCGTTAAAATTAAATTAATTTCCGGATTCTTGTCTTGAAATAACGGAACTCCAGAACCTAATATATGCGGTGTAATTGTAACAACATATTCATCAATTAAATTATTCTTAAAGAACTCTCTCAGTAGACTCCCTCCACCGACCATCCATATTTTAGATCCTTCTTGCTCTTTCAACCTTTTCGTAAACTCCACTACCTCTTCATTTACAAAATCCACGTGTTCATTTGAACCTTTTTGTGAGTTAGAAAAAACATAACATTTTTTATCTAAATACGGGAATGTTTCCATATGCTCTACTACATAATCATACGTTCTTTTCCCCATAATTATTGTATCAATCGTTTCGTACATTTCTGTATAACCGTTATCTCCCTCTCCTTCGGTTTCCATTAACCACTCTAAATCATCATTTTCTTTCGCAATATATCCATCTAAGCTCGCCGCTATAAATAAAACTATTTCACGTGACATATCTTTTCCTCCTTGTATCTCATCTTGATAACATATGATGTAAACAATATACTAACAATAAAACACGACAATTTATGTCATGTTTAAAAAGAAAAAAGGTGATACATTTGTCAAAAGCTAAACGCTTATTAGATATTCTTATATTTGCTTCTGCGAAAAAAGCATTTACAGCTCAAGAAATAGCTGATGAATTTAATATTTCCGTTCGTACTGTCCATAGATACATTTTAGATTTAAGTGATATGGGATTACCCATTTACGCTGAGCAGGGTCGCAACGGAGGATATAAAGTATTAACGAATAGAGTAATTCCGCCTATTTTATTTACGGAAGAAGAAGCGGTCTCCATCTTTTTTGCCTTTCAATCTTTAAGCTACTACCGAGACCTGCCTTTTAATACAGAGATCCATTCTGTTACGCATAAACTGTATAGCTCTCTACAACATGATGCGAAAGCGAAAGTTGATAAAATACATTCTTATATCGCCTTTTGGAATCCGAAGAGAACAATTGAGACACCACTTTTAAACGACGTGTTAACTGCCGCTATTGAAAATAAAAATTTACACTTTCAATACGAATCTAAATCAGGGATAAAAACAAAACATGTTCATCCTATCGGTGTATATGCTCATGACGGGCTATGGTACTTACCGTCCTATGACTATGATAGGAAAAAAGTATTACTGTATCGTATCGATCGTATTCTTTCTATATTATCAACGGAAGAAAATGAGGATACATTCATGAATTTAGAAGAGTGGTTTGCCTCTAACTCTAACGTAGTACACAGTCCTACTCAGTTACATGTTTTACTGACAACAGAAGGCGTACGCCAATGTAAAAGCGTTCCTTATCTTGAGGAATTCGTTATAGTAAACGAGGATGGGACAGGATATATAAATTCAACAATTGATAAAGGTGAGATTAACTTTATTACTCCGTTATTTTATAGACTTGGAAAAGATGCAAAAGTTTTAGAACCGAAAGAATTGATAGATGGTTTACGTATACGTGCGAAAGAAGTTTTACATATGTATGAAGACGAAAAAAGCTGCTAAATATAAGCAGCTTTTTGTGTATTTGTTCCTATTGTTTTGACTGTTGACGAATATCAATCCACCAACGATATGACGCATTCATATTTTCAGTACTTCCATTCCCTCTGTAATGGAAAGCATCCAAAAAGATTGAATCTAGTTTATCTTCATCTACAAAGTAACCTAAGTTAACTTTTACCGTTTCTCCTGGTCGGATACTGCCAATATTGTAGAAGCTTTTCCCATCTCCGTGAGGCTCTAAATAATCAACTTCTCCCGTCATAATACGCGTTGCATCCATTCCCTCTTCTTTAGCGTATTTCCATGCATTCCCTTCAAATTTAAGCTGCTTTATGGATGGATGCATATAGATTTCTTCTGTCGCCTGTTTACCAATATTTCTCACTGTTGTTGTCAAGTAGACAAATTTAACATTAACTAATTGCGAATCTACTAATGTATCAATTGAATCTTTACCATTCCCTAATTTATATACATCCCGTCTGTACGATAGCAGTTTTCCCGTCTGATCTAAAGCCTTCTTCTTGCTTAATATCCCTAGGCCAAGTTCATTAAAGTTCTCTTGTTTAAAATCTTTAATCGAATCAAAAACTTCAACTTTTTCTATCACATATTCAATTTGGCTGTTATCCATAGATATCGTTACTGGAACCTTTTGCCCTATATGAAATAGTCGTTTGCTATCTTTTTTCAAAGGAATCACTTTAGATTTTTTAAGTTCATCTGCTTGGCTAAAATACTTTTTATCATAATTTGATATATGTGATGCCTTTTCTTTTGACGTGGGCTCAAGTGAAATATTCCCTAACACATCTATCATTTGTTCTTCATTTATATCTGATCCAATAAAACTTTCTAACATAATCCCTTCTTTCTCAAAAAAGAGAAAGACCTTCCTATCAAACATTACATTGTTGTTTCCAGTTTCTTTATGAACAATTACTGCTTTCTTGCCACCTATCTCTTTTTCTTCGTAGCTTTTTGAATATAAAGTTTGAAAGTCCGCATTTTCCCCTACTCTCCAAAGACTAAATGAAAAGCCTCCATTTGCGTCGTTATCTTTAAATGAATATTTCATAGCAGAGTCATCAATTGCTTCCATATTTTCTGGTAATTTATCAATTTTCAGCTTATACCACTTATCAGCCTTTTTCGAATCCTTGTTTGTTACCGAAACATTTACTTCATAATTTTGTTTTTGAACAATCATATTATAGACTTTCACTGCTCCAAAAACGGTTGTCGGCATGCCGATTAATAAGCAAGCAGCAGCGATTAACATACGATGTCTTTTACGCTTTTTCTGCGGTTGTCCATCTTTCAGCTTCATTTCCTCCATAAACAATTTCCTTTTGCGCGTATATGTATGTGAAAATTCATGTCTTTCTTCGAGTTTATCAAAATCATCTAAAGCAATTTTTTCAGCAAGTTCATATATTTCTTTGGAGTTCTTTGAATTCGTCATGTTGTATACCTCCTATCATATTTTGGACTCGTTTTCGAGCGCGTTCAAACTGCTTGCGGACATTAGCCTCCGTAATCCCCATTACACTTGAAATTTCTTGATACGTTAAGTTATAGAAGACTTTGTACTTAAACACCTGTCTGTTAGATTCATTTAACTCTTTTAGCAATGTATCAATTTGAACCTCAGACATTTTACGTTTTTCCCACTCTTCAATATTTTCATCTACTGCTTCTATTGATTCTCTTTCATATTCTTCTAAAAATGTTTCATGTCGTTTATTTTTCCGGTAACTATCAATCGCCTTGTTTTTCGCGATCCTCAAAATATAGCGTTTAAGCTCTTCAGTGCTCAAGCTATGGAGCTTTTCCAAGTTCTTATAAAGAGTAATAAACGTCTCTTGAACCGCATCTTCAGCCTGTTGAATATTATTTAAAATAGAATACGCTACATAATAAATTTTTTGTTCGTACAACTCGTATAGCTCTTCCATCTTTTCATAATCGTTATTTGTAACTTTCATATAATTCCTCCTCTCACTCTATATAACGAATGAGCACTGTACTTTGTGACACTGCAAAATCTTTTTATAGATAAAATTTAATAATAGAATAAACAAAAGCCCAATTTCTCTATTGTAACTGAGAAATTGGTCTTTTTAATATTAGAATTTTCCTGACTGTATCTCTAAGAAAAATTCTTTTACACCTTTTCAATATGCAGTATTTGCTCTATCGCTTCTTTTAACAAATTCTTTGTCTCTTCAAAGTTATGATTCTTCTTTTCCTCCGGTTGCACCGTATAAAACTCAGCAAACGAACGCTCTTTATATCTTGGTACGACATGCATATGGTAATGTGTTAACTCGTTAAATACTCCACCATTTTGACAAACTGTAATTCCATCTGGTTTATATAATGCCTTAATCGCTTTTGCAATCAGCTTAGAAGCATCCATAATTGATCTTGCTACAACGTCATCTAATTCTTCTACTTCTACAACATGTTGCTTTGGCACAATTAAAGTATGTCCTGGGTAGAAAGGCGCATGATCTAAAAAGCAAGTTACATAATCATCTTCATATACTTTATATATTTTTTCCTCTTCGTTTGCTAATTTACAACCTAAACAGTCCACTACACTTTCCCCTCTTTCTAAAAACATAAAAACGTGAGAATACGGCTCTCACGTTTTTATGTTTCATTTTATTAGTTCAATTGTTTCCGTAACCTTTATACTATCTTTTACAGATTGAACAATCGTACAATTTTTCACTGCAAGCTGCAATGCTTTGTCCAACTGCTCTTCTGTAATGTTTTCCGCTTTAATTTTATATTGCAAATGAACACTTTCAACTGGTTTGGATAAAGCTTCACTTCTACCAATTTCAGTTTCGATCGTAAACGTATCGTATGTAATACGTTTCTTTTCTAAAATTGTTCGAAAGACAATTGCACTACATCCTGCGATAGAAGAAACGAGTAATTGTAACGGTGAATACCCGTTTTCTTTTCCAATCGCTAATTGAGCGTACGATAAATCTGCCTTTATATCATCGTGTTTGATTGTTAGTTTCATTTGTTTTGTCCATCTCCACTTTCATCGGTTTCTGCTGTTTCTTACTCATATAATAATAATATATATAGCAGAAAATGATAAATGGAATACCGCAGTATAACGCCATTCTTTGTTCAGGAATAAACGCTAAACTAATAACAACGATGCTATTTGTAATTAAAGCTAAAATTGGAACAATCGGATATAGTGGTGTTCTATACTTTAAGTCCTCTAACTTTCCTCCGCCTTTTATATACTGACTTCTAAAGCGAAGTTGCGATAGAGCAATAATGATCCAACTTGAAACAGCCGATAAACCAGCTATCGATAATAAGTACATGTATACTGTATCTTCTGCAAGGAAACTTGTGAATAGGGATAATCCAGCTACCGCAATCGTTACGACTAGCGCTGTAATTGGAATACCACGTTTATTTACTTTCTTGAAAGAAGTTGGTGCCATTCCTTCATTTGCAAGTGACCATAATATACGTGTCGCTGCATATAATCCAGAGTTCGCTACAGATAATAACGCAGTAATAATAACAAAGTTCATAATATCAGCTGCATATGGAATACCGATTTTATCAAATACAACTACGAATGGACTTTCTTAATAATATCACCTGCATATGGAATACCGATTTTATCAAATACAACTACGAATGGACTTTCAATTACGCCTGCTTCCTTCCAAGAAATTAATCCTACTAAAATTGTCATTGTTAAAATGAAGAATAACATAATGCGCCATACTGTATTACGGATCGCACGTGGAATTGTTTTTTCTGGATTTTCACTTTCTCCCGCTGCAATCCCGATTAACTCTGTTCCTTGGAACGAGAAGTTAACTGTAATCATTGTAAGTAATACGGCAGCTAGTCCATTCGGGAAAAGTCCACCATCGCTTACAAAGTTAGAGAAAAGAGGTGCTGCTTCTTTTCCGTCATATGATATAAATCCTAATAATGCACTACCACCAAGAACAACAAATGCAAGGATTGTAATTACTTTACTACTCAAGAACAACAAATGCAAGGATTGTAATTACTTTAATACTAGAAAACCAAAATTCTAATTCAGCGTAGCTTTTCGCTGAGATAGCATTTGACGCATATAGAATAACGCCGAATACAAGGCACCATACCCAAACATCAACATTTGGAAACCATCTTTTCATCATTAAACCTATTGACGTTAATTCTAGACCCACTGTTACTGCCCAGCCGAGCCAGTATAACCAACCAATCATAAAGCCTGTTCCTGGTCCAATAAACTTCGTTGCATACTTTTGGAAAGATCCCGAAACCGGCATTGCTACCGTTAACTCTCCAAGACAAAGCATTGTTAAATACATAATAAATCCGCCTACTAAATATGAAAGGATGGCCCCCCCTGGTCCAGCCTGATTAATGGTGTAACCCGAACCTAAGAAAAAACCAGTTCCAATTACACCACCAAGTGCGATCATAAATAAATGTCTACTCTTCATCGTACGATGTAATTTCTCATTCGTTGGTTGCTGCATCTAAATCCTCCCCCTACAAATACCCCTATATCTTGTTAAAATTTTCTGATAATAAAAATATACACGAAAGCGATTACATTTTCTATATAAAATTAAAACTTTTCTGATAAAATAATATAAAAAATCTAATTATAGCTAGATTTAGATTCTATTTAGAGGAAAATAAGGATAAACAAGGAAAAACCCTTACATATATTGTAAGGGTTAACGAAGTTCTAATC